>JAJBVF010000288.1 GCA_020859965.1 Clostridiales bacterium | reverse complement strand
GTACATCACCTTCCTGAAGATTATTCAGAATTGCAGCCATCTCACCCGGCTTCTCAATTGCCGGTCCGGAAGTAATCTTGATGTTTACATCCATCTCATTTGCAATAATACAGGCCAGTGTAGTTTTTCCAAGACCAGGCGGACCATAAAACAGCACGTGATCCAGCGCGTCTCCCCTGCTTTTCGCGGCTTCAATGTAAATCTTCAGCGTACTTTTCACTTTCTCCTGTCCGATATAATCCTGTAAAAGCTGCGGGCGAAGCCCTGTATCCAGACGAATATCCTCCTCCGTCGCATCAGTTGCAATCACTCTTCTCGCCATAAAAACTCCTCGTGACTTCTACTCTTGATCCTGGCTCGATATCAGAAATAAAACGCTGTATAACAGGCAATAATAATGTCTGAGAATTTCTCTTTGTTTTGCACTCCCGAAATTTCAAACCATCATATCATCTGCTTCAATGCCAGCTTCAGAATCGCTTCTGTATCCATATCATCTGTAATCTCACATTTCTTCACCGCACGAAGTGCGTCACTGGCTGAATATCCCAGAGCCGCAAGCGCCTGTACTGCTTCATCTCTGGCATTTTCATGAACGGGAATGCCAGTGCCATTGTCAGCAGAAGATTTCAGGCGATGTTCAAACGCATCTTCAAGACTAAACTTGTCCTTCAATTCCAGAATCACCTTTTTGGCTCCCTTGCTGCCAACGCCCGGAGCTTTTGCGATCGTTTTCGCATCATCAGAAAGCACTGCAAAGCGGAGATCATCCGGCGTAAGCACGGAAAGAATGCCAAGAGCGGCTTTTGGACCAATACCGCTGACATTGATCAGCAATTTAAATATATCAAGATCATCTTCCTGCAAAAAACCATACAGACGGATCGCATCCTGACCAATACTCATCCACGTATAAAGCTGAACACTCTGCCCACGTCCCGGCATATTTGCCGCATCCCGCGCAGAAATATAAACCTGATATCCGACCTGATTTACATCAAGTATGACCGAATTTTCAAATAAAGCTATAAGATTTCCTTTTAAATATGCAATCATTTTCCCCTCTTTTTCGCGCACATGTCCAGCATGCCAAAAGCAATAGAATCTCTGTTCGGCGCTTAACGGATATCCACTGTACATCCAGCGTTCTCACAGGAGTATAATACTCTGTGTTCACCAGTTTCTCGGCAATCGTTTCAGGATCTCGGCCGACAAAAACCCGATCACCAAACCGGTAACCAGCCCGGACAAAAGCAAAACCGGCAGATAATACAAAAGATTCAGATTCTCAACAAGAAGAATCGCGATCACAAGCTGTCCTATGTTATGTGAAATTCCTCCCATCATACTGATGCCCACAACGGAAAAATGAGCCGACTTTCTCATAACACTCATCACAGTCAGACTAAGCAGGGCTCCAGCAAGACTATATGCGATTGAAAACAGATTTCCAAACAAAAAGCCTGTCAAAACCACCCGGATAACAGATACACAAAATGCACCCGGAACCCCGATCAGATATAGGATCACCAATGACATGCTGTTCGCCAGTCCGAGCTTCACTCCCGGTATCCCGTAAAAAGCCGGAAATAATGATTCCACATAGCTCAATATCATTGCTAATGCTGTAAACATCCCCAAATATGCAGTCTTTGCTTTCATAAAACCCTCATTATCCGGCAATACTGTCGACTCCGCTCTCTTCCTTATCATCATCCGTATCCACGATCTGAACCACTACCCGATTGGGCAGACAGACGATCATCGTTCCTTCTGCTGAGATATGCCCCTGACTGATGCAGAGTCCATCCGGACAATTTGCCTCTGACATATAAGCTTCCCCGTCCGATATCACAAGTACGTTGGTATCATTAATCCGGATCGTCTGATCCTTACTCAGGGAGTATGTTCCATAAACCTCCCCGTCTACCTGTACTACCACAGAAGCGCCGTCTTCCTGAAACAGGCTGCGCCAGATCAAAAGTACCACACAGGCAGCACCTACAATGAGCAACAACCTGATATCTGCTTTTTTCATGTATCTTCTCCTGTTGAAATGCCTGTTAAGTAATTATATTAACACAAAAACAGGATAAAATCAATCATATGTTCGATTTCATCCTGTTTCCGATGCTGCACCTGACCATGCTTTGCCCGTACTCTATTTCCACCGTTTGAGAAACACATGATCTCCGATCATAACATAAGCAGCAGTCAGTCCCTGGCTCTTATATGCTGAAAGAGTCATAAAAAATAAATAAGGAAATTCAATAATCTCTCCGTCAACTTTAAGTGTCGGTGTAATGCCGGTCTTATATTGTTCATTCAGAGTCAACAGCTCAGCAGCGGCAGCCTTACAGCTGTCAGTAATCGTCAGCAAACCTTCCAATGCCTTTGTGAGGCGTCCATTTGCAGCGGGAGCAAACTGGTTTTCCTCATATACAACTTCCCGCAGAGTTGACGCTGCAAAGAGAGTACTGTTTAACCGGTTTAAAACCACAAGTCCAACCGCAAGCTGACCGGTATAGGACTGATTGCCGGCTTCACAAAAAATAAGAGCAGCCAGCAATGTCTCATCATCCACAAGGTCATCCGTGTAATAAGTGTCTTCTACAGCGATCGTAGCAAGTTCTCTTCCGCTGACATGCGTAAGAGTGCCAACGCCAGTACTGTCAAACGAATATGTATATATGCCAATCGTGACCGTCGTGTTAACTACAGCCTTATAAGTGCTGGTATCAAAGTAGTAATGTTTTCCGCCAATCTTCTGCAGTCCGGAAACACATACCCCGTCACTTCCAAGATATCTGCCGTCTTTCCAGGAATCCGTCACACGTATACCCTTGGAATTGACATAATATAACCCAATCCAGGTATTTTTTTGCATAATACCGTTGTCAGCAAAATAATAATACTTGTTACCGATACAGACCCATTTAGCAGTCACCATCCGGCCAGTTTTTTTACTGAAGTAATAGGTATTACCATTTACTGTCCGCTTTCCAGACTGACGTACCCCCTTCGCATTAAAATAATATCGGCTGCCATTAATCTTCTTAATGCCATTTGTATAAAGGACGCCATTTTTTTTCGCATAATAGTACTTGCTGTCAGATCTGATCCAGGTACCGCATATCAGCTTCCCTGTCTTTTTGTGAAAATAATAATACTTTGTGCCAATTTTCTGAAGCCCGGTCACACGGATACCGTTCGAATTGACATAGTATTTTTTCTTTATCCATTTATTTCTGGCCAGCTTTCCACTGGTACTGTACCAGGAATAGGTACCATTTGAATTCTTCGTCCATGCAGCAGAGGCATCTGCGCGAATGCTTAAAAACAACAGGACAAAGAGGATACCCGCCAGTGCAGCCTTTTTTCTGAACGTATTTTGTTCCGCCAATTTCTCGTCCCCGCAACTTCTTTGAAAAGATATTTTAACATTTTGTAACATTTCTTTTAAATTATATGCTGTTTTTCTTAAAATGTCAATTATTTATATTAAAATAAATATAATTTTACCTTTTGATTCATTCACGATACGTTTCATTGCATTCTGGAGCTTTGCCTGACAGTCCTCATTCACAGAGTAAAGTTTTGTCCGGATTCCGTCATTTACAAGCTGTTCGATCGATTTCCCGAAAATCAGCGTACCCCATGCACCCTCTTCTGCCTTTTCATTTTCTTTTATATACGAAATCAGGTCTTTTGCCTGATCTTCACTTCCAACGATCGGAGAGACTTCTGTGACAACATCCGCACGAAGCAAATGAATTGACGGCGCTGCTGCAGTGATCCTGACGCCATAACGATTCCCCTGACGAGTGATTGTCGGCTCCTTCATAGTGATTTCTTCTTTTTGGGGAGCGATCACGCCATATCCGCTTTGCCGGACTGCTGTCATTGCCTCTGCGACTGCATCATATTCTTTTTTCTTTGCGGACATTTCACTTACCAAGGCAATCAGCTGGTATTCGCTGCGAATATCAGCTCCGGTCATCTCACTCAGAATTTCATAATACAAAGGCTCCTGTAGCATTACCGTTACTTCAGCACTTCCATCTGCCAGACTGATTCGCTCCGTTTTTGTTCTCTTTATATGCTCATTAATCAGAGGGAGAGCACCATATTCTGTCACATCCCGAACTGTGTGCAATCCTTTCATAAGTGTTTTCACCGATTCGAAAAGCGACTGTTTCAACCAGTGGTCACTGCTCAATGTTTCCACCCATTTGGGAATCTGAAATACGACACGGGTCAACGGAAATTCCAGTAAAAACTGCTCCAGCACCTGCTGAATATCATTTGCGTTCAGCTGCTCGCAGTTCAACGGCATCGCATGTACGCCGTAAGTGGACGAAAGCCATGCAGCCGCGCTCTGAGCCTCTTCTGAATGCGGTCTTGCGGAATTAACGATCACAAGAAACGGCTTCCCGATCTTCTGCAGTTCCTTTATCGTCTCTTTTTCAGCTTCTATGAAATTTTCACGCGGTAACTCGCCGAAGCTTCCGTCCGCAGTAATTACCAGTCCAATCGTCGCATGATCGGTTATTACCTTTCGCGTCCCGATGCGTGCTGCTTCTTTAAAAGGAATTGGCTGCTCCTGCCAGGGGGTTTTTACCATGCGTGGTTTCCCATCTTCCACTGTACCTTCTGCTCCGGGTACCAGAAAACCTACACAGTCCACAAGGCGAACTGCCATCGTATTGCCATCGCCGATTGAAACATTTACTGCCTCGCGGGGAATAAACTTGGGTTCCACGGTCGTAACCGTCTTTCCGGATGCACTTGCGGGCATCTCATCCCTTGCCGCGCTCTGAGCCTGGTCACTTAATTCCGGCAAAGCCAGCTGTTCGATAAATTTTCTTGCGAATGTAGATTTTCCTGTCCGCACGGGGCCCACGATTCCCATGTAGATCTCACCATTCGTCCGCACGCGGATATCTCTGTATAAATCAAATTTCTCCATAAAAAGACCCCCTGCATAAATGTCTGACACTAATCCAATATATGCAGAGGGATTATGAGTTATGAATTTGATAAAATGAAAAAAGCACAATCTCCATCAGGCATTGCGGACTGCCTTTCCGAAGATTGTGCTGTTCGTACAGATCAGCTTGCGGAACGTCATCTGTACGCTGTCCCGGAATCAGGATCGGATATTTGCGGAGTACCCATCTCCTTCCCCCGGCACAAGGAGGTATGCTGTGTATTACCATTGCCTCGAGACAACATTCCTTTTCTTTTTCATGCGCCTGTTTCCCCATCGCAGACTATGACCGATCAACTCTTCTCTTAACAGATCGATCAGCGGAGTGTTCAGCTTTACTCGGAAGCTCTTCTCTCACACCAAGCAGGTTTCCTGGCTCAC
>JAJBVF010000082.1 GCA_020859965.1 Clostridiales bacterium | reverse complement strand
GTGGAATTCGACAGCTTCCGCCGCTGCGTTGTGGCGGACATTCCCGGCATCATTGAAGGCGCGCACAACAACCGCGGCCTGGGACATGAATTCCTGCGCCACATCACGCGCTGCAAGGTGCTCGTCTTCGTTCTGGACATGGCCGGCAGCGAAGGCCGCGACCCCATTGAAGACCTTCAAAACCTCCGCACGGAAATCAAGCTGTACAGTGAAGATCTGGCCAAACAGCCCTGGTTCGTCGTCGCCAACAAAATGGACCTGGAAGGGGCGGAAGAAAACCTGGCCAACTTCCGCATGCGTTTTCCTAAGGTGGACGTCATCCCCCTTTCCGCGCTCAACGGAGAAGGCATTTCCCGGCTCAAGAGCAAGCTTGACGAACTTGTAGGCTATAAATTCGTCCGTTAAAACCATCCGTCCAACCCTCTCTCCCTTCCACATGACCGCTCCGCTTGCCGCAACGACAGACCCCGACCAGCTCTTGTGCCGTATCGCCGGAATTGGAGACCTCTTCGCCATTGAAGGGGAATTCGTCACCGGCAAGGAAATCCCCAGCGGCCACATCAACACCACTTACAAGGCCACCTACCGCAACAGCGACGGAACGGAAGACTCCTACATCCTCCAGCGCATCAACGACTATGTCTTCAAGGACCCCAGAGCCGTCATGCGCAATGTGGAGAAAGTCACGCGGCACATCAACTGGAAAGTCCTGCGCCGCCTGACGGACTCCGCCGGGCAGCCCCTCAACCTCTATCCGGCACGCGGCGGCCGCAACTACATCGACATTCCCGGCGACGGCATCTGGCGCTGCTACAATTACCTGGCAGGCACGCATACCTACGACGTGGTGGAAAACACCCGCCAGGCGTACCAGGCCGGATTTGCATTCGGCTCCTTCCAGGACTTGATCAGCGACATGAATCCGGACGACATCGTGGAAACCATTCCCGGATTCCACCACACCCGGAACCGCTTCAACCGCCTGGTGGAAGTGGCGGCGCAGGATCCGCAGGAACGCCTTTCCACCTGCCTTCCGGAACTGGACTTCATCAAGGCGCGCGAGCAGGACGTGGACCGTTTGCTGGACCTCCAGGCCAGCGGCGTGCTTCCCACCCGCATCACCCATAACGACACCAAAATCAACAACGTCATGCTGGACGAGGATACGGACCACGCCGTCTGCGTCATTGACCTGGATACGGTCATGCCCGGCCTTGTGCTGTACGACTTCGGCGACATGGTGCGCACCGTTACCCCGCCTACGGAAGAAGATGAGGAAGACCTGGACAAGGTGCGCATGCGCATGCCGATGTTCCAATCCATTGTGGAAGGGTATCTGGCCGCCGCCCACGGCTTCCTGACCCAGGCGGAAATAGACCAGCTTGCTTTTTCCGGAAAACTCATCACGCTGGAAATCGGCATCCGGTTCCTGACGGACTACCTGGAAGGAGACCAATACTTCAAGGTTTCCCGCCCGGACCACAACCTCATCCGCTGCCGCACGCAGCTCAAGCTGGTGGAATGCATTGAACAGGAACTTCCGTCCATGGAGCAATATGTCAAGCGCGTGGCCAAGGGGATGTCCAGAAAATAGAGTGGGAGCTCTCTCTCCTTCTTTTCCATTCTCTCCGGGACGGCTATGCCGTCCCTTATTATTTATATTATTTGAACACTGCGGCGATTTCCATAATCCAAGAAACATTCCACGCAATCGCCACAGACCATGTTTGAAATACCGGATATTCAACTCAATCAATATGGCAAGCCGGCAAGGATCATGTATCTGGCCCCGTATGCCCCCGACGCTCCCGATTTCTCCAAAAAACCCTACACGGGCAACGGAGGCTATCCCCAGTACCACTACAACATTTACAAGGCCATTCAGGACATCGGCTATGACGTCGTCTCCTCCTCCAAGCCCTATTCCGTGCAATTCGCCAAAGGAAACGTGGACTATGTATTCTCCCTGATGAACAGGTTCGGCATGTCCAAGCCTGAAATATTCATCTCCTCGTACTGCGAATTCATCCAGGTCCCCTATTTGGGCGCCCCGCCCAACATCCGCGCCATTGCGGAAGACAAGCTCCTGACCAAGCTGGTATTCCGCTCCCTGGGCCTGAACATGCCGGAGGGCATCGGGCTTTCCGGGGAAAAAGGCATTCCGGACAAGGCGCCCTTTCCCGGCCCCTACTTCGTCAAAAAACGGTTTGGAGCCGCTTCCGGCAGTATTCGGGAAGACAGCATCTGCGGCTCCTGGGAGGCGGTAGCCGCGTGCGCCCGGCGCCTGATGGAGGAAGGGCATGAAGTGCTCGTGGAACAATACTGCGAAGGCATTGACGTCACGGTTCCCGTGCTGGGGGGTGAAAAACCCGTCATCCTGGGATACGTGCAGCCGAAATCCGACAAACCGGGCAGCATCATCACGGAAGACCTGAAACTGCATGACCACCTGGGCTACCAGACAGTCTCCGTGCACGGCCTGGAACAGGACATCGCCAACGACGTGCAGAAAGTCTGGGACGCCCTGGGGCCGATGGACTATTTCCGCATCGACTACCGGATTGACTTTGAAAAAGGCGAACGGCGCATCCTGGAAATGAACATCTGCTGCCACCTGGGCAAAAGCGGCTCCATCTGCCTGGCGGCCGCAGAACACGGCTACTCCCAGGCGGACCTCCTCAAATACATCATCGCCTACAGCATGAACAGGCAGAAAAACCTCTGCCGATACGGCACGTGGCTTATCTGACCATGTGCGCCAACAGATCATCCACCTATCATGGCGGGGAGAAAGTTGCTAATCCGGTATCCGACTGATTGCTTCAAACACTTCCAGCCAGCTTTCCCTGGACGCTTCCAGCCCTCCCAGCGCCATGCCGCGTTCCCGGGCAGCGGAGGCCATATCCTCCCGGTAATGCGGTTCCCACGCCATCTTGGTGGCGTATGTGATGAAATCCCCGGGGCTTTCGCACAGCCATCCGGTCTTCCCGTGTTCCACCATCTGTTCCCAGCCTCCGCGCTTGTCCACAATAAGCACGTTTCCGCTCGCCATGGCCTCAAAGCCCACGCGCGGCCAATTCTCCGTCGTATCCGTGGGTTGCAGCACGATGTGGCATCTTTGGTAAAACTCCTGCTGGGATAGAGACCTCTGGTCATGGAACGTCTCCACCCAGTCGGGCGGCCTTCCGGTCTTCGCCTCGCTCCGCTGATCAAAGCCAAGAAAAGTTCCTCTCTTCCGGACGGGTGAAGCAAAATGCTCGTAAATGTGCCACGTGTCCTTGCTGAATTTATCCTCATCCTGCCTGGAAATGTGTCCCGCGCCGAACCAGTCCGTAGAACGCTGTGCAATAAAAGGAAAATCGGTTGTGTCAAAATACGGCTTGAACGTCATGAAGCGGATGGACGGATCGGCATTCAAGGCTCTCAGGCGCGGCATCATGTTCTTCCTCACCCGGTCATTCTGGTAAAGAAACAGGGAAATATCTCCCCTCTTCATGGCTTCCTTTTCGCTGCCGAAAAGCCAGGTCATGCAATTGACGAAGACCGTCCTCCTCGTCCGTTTCCGTATTTCCGGCAGTGCTGTCAGGAACTCTTCATTGCAAAAACTGATGACGGGAGCCCCTTCCGGAATGGCTGACCAGTCGTATCCTTCATGTACCGTGACGCCCTGCCCAACCATTTCCGGATAGAGCTCGGCACGGTGCACGTTTTTTTGGGTGGGAATGAGATGAATATCCACACACATGTGCCTCCAAACCTTAATCTGGTGGTAAAGCTCGGCTCCCGCCCCTCCATAGAGGGACGGAAACCCGATGATGTAGAGAGAGTCCATAGTTAGTTATTCCATTGTAGAGGACATATCCCTAAGAATTAACATATGAATTGTTACTTATTCCTTATTGCCATGTCTAATATTTTTAAGGCATTATCACATCCATCAGTAAAATAATTATCCTTATTTTGAAATAATATCCATTTCCTAACGATGCTGAGTTGATCTTTTGTATAGGAATGATATATATAATCTACTTCTTTTTGTACGTAGTCCCGTATTCTTTCTGAAAAACAAATTATAATAAGTTTATTCATCATCCATTCCTCAGTGTCTATCATATAATTATTTGCTCCTGATATTTCCTCCATATAGGAATTCCTGATAATAGAAGGGAAAAAATATGAAAGGGCACAGGTCGATGAAAAATTGATAAACTCTGCATTGTGATACCATTGAATGGCAGGAACATCAATCCAACGTTTATTTAAAAATGGTTTGACACATTCTGTTGCTTCATCATCAGGATAATCCGGATTTCCAATGAGCTCCCGAATGTTGGTTGTCGGAAAAAAAGAATTTCCAAGAGGAAACTCTTTTTCCACTTCCTGAATCATATTATTCAGACTCTCATGGGAATAATAAGCCATATTTATATTAATTTTTTTGCTGCCCTATCTACCAAGTCAAGAGCATGAGTACAACCGGATTCATCGTTGTGCTTTCTATTTTCGAATAAAATCCAATTTCTGACTAAGTCAAGTTGTTTTTTTGTATACGAATGATAGATATCATTTGTAGTTTTTATCCGCCAATGCACTTCTTCTCCCCAAAAATTAATTCCAGTTAGTACATTCATCATCCATTCCCTCGTGTCACTCATGTACCTTTTTTCATTTGCTATTTCCTCAAGATAAGAAAGCCTTATGATTGACGGGAGAAAATAGGCAAGAGCACTACTTGCAGCAAAACTCACAAACTCGGCGTTATAGTACCATTGTATAGCAGGAACATCAATCCAGCGTTGGTTCAAAAACGGTTCGCCGCATTCTCGCCCTTCATCATCCGGATGGTCGGGGTTTTCAATGAGATCGCGAATACTACTTGTTGGAAAAACAGGAGTTTCCAACGGAAATGCTTTTTCCACTTCGTGGATCATATTATTGAGAATCTCGGAAGGATAAATCATAGCCATGTTAATTTACGCTTTTTCTTTATTCTCATGCAATAATAACTCTCCGATTCATGCTAGGGCCAGTTTCCTGCCCACAGTGCAGACTTCCTGCCTAACTATTGGATCCATATTTTGCAGGCAAATGTACTTAATATCATCATATCTCTGCCTAGGGGAAAATAAAAGAACAGGTCTAGCATTGATTGAATTAAACTTTAATCAAACATGTAACAAGCTTATGAACTGTATTCTATAAAGGCTGCTTCCATTCTACTTTAAAGGATAGAAGATAGAAATTATATTTATGTTTAGTACTTAAAACATAATACTTGTTACAGACCTCGAACCAAATCCTGCTTTTTCCGATCCACTTTTTCAAAATGCCATCGATATTCATCAAACCGAAAGCACTGTTCTTCATCAAACGA
>JAJBVF010000127.1:3318-5413 GCA_020859965.1 Clostridiales bacterium | reverse complement strand
CGGTCTGGGCGGGTGATCAGGATGCAGAAAGACGCCTCCTGCTCGATCATAGAGCCGTTGGAAGCGGAAAGGAAGGAGAGCAGGAAATGGGAATGAATCCGATCAGAAAAGATAATATTGCAAAACCTGGCGATGGAAACCAATGCCATGGAGCATGAACGAAAGCGCTCACAGGATGAAAACATTACAAAAAAACAGCGCCGAACCGGGAAACTCCTGTTTTGAGTATTGCTTCTTTTGCTGTTTGTCGTTATTATGGCGTATGTAATCAGCTATCTGATTTGACGATATTGCATCAGCTTTGCGTGAAAAAAGCATAGGAGTCTTTTTCAGAAGGAAGGCACAACGAAACATCAAAGACGAAACACATTTTTACCATATTTTTGTTTTACATTTAGTACTGATATTCTCCGCGGAATCTGAGTCTGGCGGGGAGAGATATTGAATGTGAATGCCGTCAGCGGGGGTTTTGTCTGGCGGAAAGAGAAATTCTGTGGCGAAATTGGAGGAATCTATGAGACAAAAACGAATTTTTTACGCGCTGATACTGTTACGGCTGCTGTTTGTACCGTCTGCTACAGTCTGTGCGGGTGAGATGGATATGGGCGGCGGTATGAATTTTGGCGGCGGAGGCGACTGGTCGGGCGGCGGCATGGACTTTGGAAACTGGGGAGATTCCTCTTCTGACGAAGAGGAGGAAGAGATTGAGATCGAGACAGAAACGGAGACGGAAACAGAGACCGAATTTGTACTGACCCTTGTAGATGGCGGCTCCTGCGGAGATGATCTGACCTGGGAGCTTTATAATGACGGTACGCTGACCATCAGCGGAGCGGGAGAGATGACCGCCTTTGCGGATGAGGATGATGTTCCGTGGTATGACAACCGGGATATTGTAGTTACGGTTACTCTTGAAAGCGGAGTGACGAGTATTGCGGATGATACCTTTTATGACTGTGTCAATCTGACGGAGATCAGTATTCCCGATACCGTGACGGCAATCGGCGATTATGCGTTTTACGGATGTTCTTCCCTGGCGGAGATCAGCATTCCGGATGGAGTGACAAGTCTGGGGGATTACACTTTTTCCGGTTGTTCTTCGCTGACGGAAATCAGCATTCCGGACGGAGTGACGAGTCTGGGAGATTATCTTTTTTATAATTGCTCTGCTCTGCAGGATTTCACGATTTCCGGCGCGGTCACAGAGATCGGGAGCTATGCCTTTTCTGATTGTACGGGTCTTGAGAGCATGACGCTCACGGACAATGTGACGAGCATCGGCATGTATGCCTTTTCCGGCTGTACGAGTCTTGCCGGCATTACGATTCCATCCGGAGTGACGACGATCAGCACCAGCGTGTTTCAGGATTGTACGGGACTGACCAGTGTGACGATCCCGGAGAGTGTGACGAGTATTGGCATGTACGCTTTTTCAAACTGTTCCTCTCTGACCAATCTGACAATTCCGGAAGGGGTGGTCAGCATCTGTAATAATGCGTTTGAAAACTGCACAGGCCTCACCAGCGTGACCTTCCCGGAAAGCTCTCTGACGAGCATCGGAAAATCCGCATTTGACTCCTGTGAAAGCCTGACAGATGTGACGATCCCGGAAAGCGTGGCAAGTATTGGTGATTACGCTTTTGAAAAATGTACCGGTCTGACGGGTATCAGCATTTCTGACAGCGTGACAGACATTGGAAAATATGCGTTTTATGAGTGCACGTCACTGACCTCTGTAACGATTCCGGATAATGTGACAAGTATGGGAACCTACGCGTTTGCTGACTGCGAAAACCTGAGCAGCGTGACCATTTCGGAGGGATTGACGGACATCAGCGGAAATACGTTTTCCGGCTGTACGGCTCTGACTGGTGTGACAATTCCGGAGAATGTGACGAGTATCGGGTCATCTGCCTTTTCCGGCTGCACAGGACTACCTTCTGTTGAGATACCGGATAGTGTGACGACCATCGGAAATTATGCTTTTGAAAACTGTACCGGGCTTGTCAGCGTGACGATTTCAGACAGCGTGACGAGCATCGGAGACCGTGCGTTTTCCGGGTGCACGGGACTTACAGCATTGGAGATACCGGAC
>JAJBVF010000127.1:0-3218 GCA_020859965.1 Clostridiales bacterium | reverse complement strand
ACGGGACTTACAGCATTGGAGATACCGGACGGTGTGACCAGCATCAGCAATTACACGTTTTCAAATTGTACCAGTCTGACTGAGATTATTATTCCGGACAGTGTGACCAGCGTGAGCATCTACGCGTTTTCCGGTTGTGATGCGCTGACTGATGTTTTTTATACCGGGACGGAAGATGACTGGGATGATATCACGATTGGTTCCGGGAATGAAAATCTGACAGCGGCAGATATTCAATATGAGTATACGGTGGAAGAATAATTTTCCAATCGCAGTATGAAACTGCGCAATGCCTAACAGAAAATAAAAAACTCTTACCAGGGATAGATTAATTCTGAGGCCTGTGTTAGAATATGACCTGAAGAGGTTTCCACCGCTTGTGGGTGGAAACAGAAGAAAAAACATGGGAAAAGATTCTGGAACGATAGAGGAGGACAGATATGATACATTTTGTAGGTGCCGGAAGCGGTGCGGCGGATCTGATCACGGTACGGGGCAGCAGACTGCTCGGGGAAGCGGATATGATTATTTACGCGGGCTCACTGGTAAACCCTGAGCTGTTGAATTATAAAAAGGAAGGCTGTGTCGTGTATGACAGTGCAAAGATGACGCTGGAAGAAGTCTTTGCGGTCATGCAGGATGCAGAGAAGAAGGAACTGACGACCGTGCGTCTGCATACCGGAGATCCCTGTGTGTATGGCGCGATCCGGGAACAGATGGATTTGCTGGATGAGGCAGGAATTGCCTATGATTACTGTCCGGGAGTCAGCGCATTCTGCGGTGCGGCGTCTGCTTTAAATATGGAATATACGCTGCCGGGGATTTCCCAGACTGTGATCATCACGAGAATGGCGGGGCGGACGCCCGTACCGGAAAAAGAAGAGATCGCGAAGCTGGCTTCCCATGGTGCGACCATGGTGATCTTTCTGAGCACAGGAATGCTGGAGCAATTGAGCGAACGCCTGCTGGCAGGCGGTTATCGGGAGGATACTCCTGCGGCAATCGTGTATAAGGCGACCTGGCCGGATGAGCGCAGCTATATTTGTACGGTCGCTACACTGGCGCAGTGCGCAAAGGAAAACAATGTGACAAAGACCGCGCTGATCATCGTCGGGGATACCGTCGCGCAGGCGGGGTACAACCGTTCGGAGCTGTATCATCCGGCATTTACGACTGAATTCCGGAAAGCTACGGCGGAGCGTATATAGAATGAACGGTGTTTTTTGCACTGCAAGCGTTTGTTTTCTGACTTTCGACACAGGCACTATTATATACAAAATGCTGCATACAGAGGAATAGAATACATTCCCTGTTCATCCACGCCGAAATTTTTTGAAGAGAGACGAATGATTTTCTCCGGGTGATACATTTTGACATAATGTTTCAGGCTTTTCGCGTGAACATTGCTGTCATATTTCACCTCTACGGGGATCACACCTCCTTCTTTTTGCAGAAGAAAATCTATTTCGGCTGCCGGAGAGTCGGAAGCCCAGTAAAACAGCTTATGACCATTGCAGCTAAGCGTCTGTGCAATGTAGTTTTCCGCGAGTGCTCCTTTGAAAATGTCGGATAGATTCTGGCGAATCACATTTTCCGGCATGATACCGGATGCAGCGCAGAGAAGTCCGACGTCGGACATATAAAGCTTGAAGGAAGATAGATCCTGTGTAATAGCTAATGGGACTTCGCCTCTTGTGACCCGATCGCATTCCAGAGCAACACCGGACATGACAAGCCATGAGATGGAAGCTCCGAAAAGTCCGGATGTAGCTCCTTTCCGGATCAGCTTATACTGAAATTTTTTATTATCTTTTGCAAGCTGAGAAGGAAGAGAACGAAAAGCACCCTGAATTTTTGTGCATTCACCCGGAGTAGAGTATTTGGCCATATCGGCGGTGTATGCATTCAAAATCATTCCCTGAAGCTCCGGCAGATTGATCAGGGAAGCTTCTTCCATATACTTCTGGACAACGGCAGGCATTCCGCCGATAAAAAGATAACGCCGCAGCCAGAGCATGATTTCATTGTGTGTCTGTTCCGGCATTTCACTCATGTCAGCATAGTGCTCGCGGATGAGCGAAATCAGATGGCTGTTTCCGGTCGCAGCCAGAAACTCATCAAAACGGAGCGGATACATGGTCTTCATAATTACTTTTCCGACAGGGAAGGAATAATTCTCCCTGTTGATGGCAACGCCGAGCAGGCTGCCTGCACCGGTGATATGGTATTCTGGTGCCTCTTCCGCAAAATATTTGAGCGAAGTCAGGGCTCTTTCGCATGCCTGGATTTCATCAAAAATAATCAAAGTCTGTTCCGGAAGAATCTTCTCTGAAAAATATTCTTCCAGAAAACGCAGAATGCGGTCCGGCTGCAGATCCCCATTGAAATACTCTGCAATGACAGGCATTCTTTCGAAATTGATATATATGATGTTTTTATAATACTCTCTGCCAAAATGCTGGAGCGCATAGGTTTTTCCGACCTGGCGGGCCCCATAGAGAAGAAGCGGAAGCCGGTCTTTTTGCATCTCTTTCCATTTTAACAATTCATCTGTGATAATTCGCTTCATGGCTGCCTCCGATTGAACGAAAGAATCGATTTGATCATAGTATACCTCATTACGATAGAGAAAACAAGAAAAAATCATTTAAAAATGACTTTTTATAATAATAAAATCTTTTCAAAATGATTAAGCTAAATATAGACAGGAGCATCACGATTACACTTGCTTAAATGTTTTACGAGGATGGGATATTATGTGTCTATCTGAACATGGGAAGCGGAAACGCCTGTGTATTAGGAAGTATTGAAAGGAGAGAGGGACTGACTATGAATATGTAAGTCAGATAATATTGTCTGGAAGTCAGTATCCCCTTGGTTTATTAAGTGCAGAAGAATTTGATTATTTTTTTATTTTTGTTTTTCTTTTGATTTTAATATACTTACGTCCACCTTTGCAGTATGGGCATCTAGTATATTCTGACTCATCATAGACCGCGCCACAGTAAGGGCACATTGACATACTTCTTATGCGCATTATTAAGACCTCCTTTCTAACTAATCCGATAAGTTGGATTTTGATTTTGTAATGTTGCTTAATTCTTTACTACTTAAGTTAATTTTTTGAGAATTTGTGAAACGTAGCTCGGAGAAATACCAAGTTCAAAGGCTATGTCCTTTTGTAGCATACCTTGATGTCTCATTGCCAGTATTTCTTC
>JAJBVF010000403.1 GCA_020859965.1 Clostridiales bacterium | reverse complement strand
GTGTGGAAGCATCCGGAACCTGCTCGGTTAAAAAATCAAGATGCATGAAATTCCGCATGGCATAGCTGTCGTATATGGAATCCTCAATAGCGGCAGCAGAAAGATGAAACCAGTTTTGCATCAGGTACATACGCAGCATGGTCTCTATTTTTTTCGGAGGGCGTCCCCGCTTCCCGGATGGATAATAGGGACGGATCAGATTTACCCACTGATCCCACGGAAGCATTTTGTCCATGGAATCAAGGAATGTCTCCCGTTTGGTTTTCTTGCGGCGGTTGGAGTATTCTATATCGCTAAAAGTTTGTTGTTTCATCTTCAGACACCATCCTTTGTATACCGCACAGCTGCCGGAAAGCAACTGCACTTGCAGCAGCCACATTTCAGTGAATCGACCCCATTTAACATCGGAATCCGCACTGTGTGATCACACCGGGCCCGCCTGTATTACCAACGTGCTTTATTCACGTGCCATCCTGTATATTTCTTCTATGTCAGCAGCGTCAAGCCTCTTTATCACGCCAACCGTCCGGCAGCCAAAAAAGCAGCACTTTTCCGCCATCTCATGAATCTGCGCTTCCGTCGGTTCTACGCCCAGTTCTTTTAAGCTTGTCGGCATCCCTACGCTCCGATAAAAATCTTCCATTTTCTCAATTCCAGCAAGGGCAAGAGTTTCTGTATCTTTCTCCTCCAGATCAAAAATCCGGCTGGCAAATCCCGCGAACCGTTCCGGAGCTTCCCTGTAAACATATCTTGCCCAGCTTTCCCATATCGCCGCGAGTCCCGCTCCATGTGCCACATCAAACATGCCGCCCAGCTCATGCGCAATCTGATGAGAAGCCCAGTCTCCGCCGCCCGTACCGCAGCCGGTCAGGCCGTTGTGAGAAAGACTGCTCGCCCACATCACTTCCGCGCGCGCATTGTAATCGGTCGGATTCTGTTTGAGTATTTTAGCATTTTTCATCACGCTTCGGATCAGAGTCTCACTGATGCCATCCGTCAGTTCCATATTGTCACTGAGATTGAAATAGCGTTCCATCGTATGCATCATGATATCCACACAGCCGCTCTGCGTCTGATAATCCGGAAGCGTATAGGTCAGCTCCGGATCCATGACTACGAAACGACACCTGCAATAATTGCTGCTGTAGCCGCGCTTGATCCATCCGTCTTCATTGGTAATGACCGAAGAATCGCTCATTTCACTTCCGGCAGCCGCGATTGTCAGCACGGCTCCAAGGGGCATGCATCCTTCGGCCTGCCTCTTTCTCTCGTAAAAATCCCAGACATCCCCTTCATTTGCAAGCCCATATCCGATCGCCTTAGTGGAGTCGATGACGCTGCCTCCTCCTACTGCAAGAAGAAAATCCACATTTTCTTTCCGGCACAGCTGAATTCCTTCCCTCACTTTAGACAGCCTCGGATTCGGCACAACACCGCCAAGCATGACATAAGAAAGGCCGGCTTTCTCCAGAGACTGGCAGATTTTATCCAGCAGCCCCGACCTCACAACGCTCCCACTGCCATAATGCAGCAGAACCTTATGTCCTCCCTGATCTTTTACAAGCTCTCCGGTCTTTTCTTCGCTTCCTTTTCCAAAAACCACTTTCGTAGGGGCGTAATACTCAAAATTCATATTGTCTTTCTCTCCTTTCGTTTTCTTTATTTTCTTCGTTTTCTTTCTTTTTTTATTCACCGGTTTTCTTCTTACAGCAGCTTCGTTCTCTTTTTCCAGAGACCGGAAATATAATAAACAAACACCGGAATCGCAGTCATATAGGTACCAATACTGTATCCAAAAAAGAATCCAGCCGCACCCCATCCAAGGAAAACCCCGAACAGCCAGCAAAACAGGATGCGTCCGACAAATGCGTCAATGAATGCCACAATCATGCTGAATTTTACAAATCCCTGCGCGCTGACCAGTGCGTTGCATCCCGGCATTGCAAACCTCGCAGGCACCTCAATTAACAGCGAAGTGATACAAACCGACGCATATGCCAACACAGCCTGATCCTGTGTAAACAATCGAAAACAAAGTACCGGAAAAGCCCAAAAGAAAAGAGCAAACGCTATATTGATAATTGTTGCAAACCAAAGTGAACTTTTTACCACCTGATTTACGCGGTCTGTCCGGCGTGCACCTAAGTTCTGCCCGATCATTGGTGAGGCTCCGAGACTTAATCCCTGGGTCAGTATCGCCGGAATATTGCGAAGTTTCTGTAAAACGCCAAATGCTGCACTCACAGATACACCCAGAGAATTGACCATATGGCTGACAAACAGAAAGCTGAACTGAATCGCAGCACTTTGAATAGCCGCCGGTATCCCAAGTTTCACGATTTTGACTGCCGTTTCCGCGTCCCAGAATATCTCTTTCAACCTGAGGCGAAATGGAAAACTCTCTCTGTGACGATTGATATACTGAATACTGAAAACAACACTGATAAACTGTCCAATCACAGTAGCCAGAGCAGCTCCCGCCACATTCCATCCAAAAAACACAATAAATAGAATATCCAGCGCCACATTTACAAGCGAAGCAATCAGTACAAACAAAAAGGGATGTACACTGTCACCTACTCCCCGCAGCACAGCGCTGAACATGTTATACAATCCGGTGAAGATCATACCGGCGCCACAGATCACAATATAATAGCGTGCCTGACTCCAGGCTTCTTTTGGCGTGGCAAGCACGTTCAGCATCCAGCTGCTGCCAACCACACAGATTAAACCAAATACTACAGAAAGCGCCACTTCCATCACAAGCAGAGCATCGACCACCCGCTGTATTTTTTCCTCGTCACCGCTGCCGCTTGCCTGCGCGATCAGAATCTGCCCCGCCGTAGAAAAGCCTACGCAAATCATATAAAGCATCTGCATCAGCTGACTCCCGTTTGATACCGCAGACAAACCGTTTTGTCCCAAATACTGTCCCACAACAATCGTATCCGTCGTCGAATACAAAGTCTGCAGCAATGTACTGAGCATGAACGGCATTGAAAAAGCCAATAGCGTTGAAGCGACTGGCCCGTTCAGCAGATCATGCTTTCCTTCCGTATTTCCGAAAAAATTCCCAAGTGTTTTCAACATTTTTCTCTTCCCGCCTCTTATCTGTCTCAGGCAGAACGATTTCCTGTTTCAGAAAGATCTGCCTTTCCCTGTTTTTTCAAGAATAGCACGAAAAAATCCTTTTTTCCACAGATATCTTGATTCTATTTATGCAAATATCAGATTTTCACCTTAAGCTTATCCGGCGCCGCAGGATTGGGTAGGCATTAGCAAACCATAGTTTATAAAAATCCCGATGCTCATGGATTGCAGTTTTTGCACGGACTGTATCCCTGCGCGATCAGATCTTCCCTGTTTCCGGTATATTCCTGTTTGTTTTTTTCACTCATCTGTTCCACGCTGTAGCAATCCGGATAATGGAATTTCTTTGTATTTGTATTCAGAACATATTCCTCAGATGCGTTTCCTTCGTCCTCATCATCTTCCGCCCGGTTTTCACCGGTAGCATAATCGATCGTGATCCCCGGCTGGACATTATAGCAATAAACACAAAACAGGATACCATCGCCATTATCCTCTACAGACATCGCTTCCATCAGCACCCCGGATGCGACCAGATTGTTTCCCTCAAAAACCGGAGTGACCCGATAGAGTACATGATTTTCCGTTTCTTTCACATAGTCGGCAACCATATTTTCAAAAGGAAGCATTCCTTCCGTATTCAGATACCGTGTGCC
This sequence comes from Clostridiales bacterium, assembly GCA_020859965.1. GTDB lineage: Bacteria > Bacillota > Clostridia > Lachnospirales > Lachnospiraceae > Choladousia. The sequence continues at coordinate 1,677 of JAJBVF010000403.1, read as the reverse complement.
TGTGATCAGATTTTTCTCATTCGCATTTTCCCCTGTCAGCTGGTATCCGATCAGATGACAGCGATTGTAAAGGTACTCGCCATCTATAATATCATATGCATGATTGATCCATCCGGTCGGATGTACTTCTTCTATACTTCCACGCGCTTCGGTCGGCATCAGGTCCGTGCCGATGCAGGCATATGCCGCACCACACCTGCCGGCTTCGTCCAGATCACTATAGGACTCAAAAGATTCCGTCTGCAGTTCTTCCTCCGTAAATCCCGGAACATTATCATTGATTTCCACATACGGGGAACCAGAGTAGTCCGGGATTTCGGAAAGGTCAAAAGAAGCGGCATTCTGATTTCCCTCAGCACGGATCGATAGCCCCATAAGCAGGCAGGATATACAAATGCTTATAAATACTGGCAGAACACTTTTCCATGCGATTCTTCTGTTTTTCCTTACAGCTTTCCTTCCGGTTTGATTTTTATCCTGTATTTTTTCTTGCATTATCTTTTATATTTTATCTTGATTTTTATATTAACTTTTTTCTTATTTTTTATCTATATTCAGATTTTAATCTGTATGCTCTGTTTTACTCTCTGTTTTGTTCTCGCAACAGAGTCATTTCCCGAGTTTCGGTATACAGGCTGTTATTTTATATATGTTTCCAGCGTTATTTTTTCATGAGAGAAACCCGCAAATTCCTCCATATCAATGCGCTTCCACTTACTGAGATCAATATCAAAATACAGATCCGCCGGATAATGCCGGTTCCATTGAAATAAAAAGATTTTTTCGATTCTGTCTTCAAAAGGAAACAGCGGAGGCACCTCCGCAAAACAAAGCTCCCCTTCTCCCGCGCTGATCAGAAATTCATCATCAACGATCACCGACGCAGAAGGAAACAGCCCGGCTGAATAAGCACTCATCCGGATTTTTTCGTCTCCACAGACGGCAAGGATTTTTTCGATCATGATCCGGTCCCGGCTCTGCCGCCGATGATGAAACATCATCCCGCCATGATCGTCAATGGCAGCTATAAGTATCATATCATCATACCTTGTAAGTGTAGTTGAACAATAGGTAAATTTAGTCTATCATAAGATATCATTCGCCACAAGGTGCAAATTTACTCTTGTTCTCACCCGTTATGCAAATCTCATCATCCGCTCACCAACCAAACACATTTTTGCACATCCAGATTCCACAAGTATTATTTAAAATACTTTACATCTTTCTTTCGCCGCATTATAATTTTGCTGTTGGCAAAATTACAGGCTATAGGTTCAGCAAAGAAGATAATACAGGCAAAGGAGAATCCTGATGGGTATCAAAAGAAACAGAATCGTCGTCAAAGTGGGAACCTCCACTCTTACAAACGATTTAGGCAAAAGTAATTTAAGAAAATTTGAAGATTTAGCTCTTACTCTTTCAGATATACAGAATATGGGACATGAAATTGTGCTTGTCTCCTCAGGCGCAATCGCGGTCGGAGCTCAGAAAATGCATCTTACGGAACGCCCAAAGGAAATGCGGATGATGCAGGCCGCTGCTGCTGTCGGGCAGTGTGAAAATATGTTTTTGTATGATAAATATATTGCATATTACAATAAAACGGTCCCGCAGAACTTACGTAATGCGGATGATATTGCGGATGAAGAAAAGAAGGAAAACCTTGCGAATACCTTC
>JAJBVF010000427.1 GCA_020859965.1 Clostridiales bacterium | reverse complement strand
ATATATTTGCTTAGAGCGAGATTTATAAGTACGCTTTTGGCAAAGCTCGTATTTTCAGGTGGCTTCGTTTTTTTCGGTAGCTATTTTGATCGTATAGTGCTAGAATAGGTGGAAGATAATCGGAGATTATTTATAGATTGAGGAAAAGGGCAACCGGATGAAAAAAAGCAGGAGAATGGAATCAGCACAAAACGGTAGCAGAATACGCAGGTGGTTGCGGGGCGTTTTTTTTCTAGCCATCTATTGTATCGTATTTTGCATGGCGGCAGTGTTCTGCATTGGGATGGTTACCGGCGGCAGTGTTGTGACACGTGTAAAATATGAATTGACCGGGAATGAAGAAACATGGGAATCGCTGGCTCTTGAGGAAGGATTTGCTTCCTCTGTAGAGGAATACTATTATAACAACCTGCCGGAGGAGCTGCATGAGGCGTACCGGGAGATTTATGTTCATCTGATGCGGAATGAAGATGCAGGGGACTTTCTGACTGCAGTCTCTGCGGAAGCGTTCTGGCAGGCCTATTATGCGGTACTGGCCGATCATCCGGAGATATTCTGGACCGATACGAGTGCGCAGGTGGAGGAATCAGCACTGACGGGGACAGTGGTGAGTTATCATTTTGATGTGACGGTAGAGGCAGATGAGCGTGATGCTATGCGCTCGGAACTTGAAGCAGCGGCAGATACCTGTATTGCGCAGATTCCATCGGATGCATCGGACTATGAGAAGATCAAGGCGGTATATGAGTATATAATCGATACAACGGAATATGATGCAGACAGCACGGATTCGCAGAATATTCAGAGCGCGCTGCTCTATCACACGTCGGTATGTGCGGGGTATTCGCGGGCATTTCAGTATATTCTTCACAGGATGGGGCTGTTCTGTACGTATGTGACCGGGACGATCATCAATGGCGGAGATCATGGCTGGAACATGGTGCGTATCACGGAAGCAGAACAGTCTGAGGAGACTTTGGCGGGAGTGCCTGCAGTTGCGGCGGATGAAGAATACTATTATGTGGATGTTACCTGGGGCGATCCGGTTTTTGCGGGAAATATTGGAGATTATGATACAGAAAACACGATTAATTATAATTATCTCTGTTGTACGGGAGAAGATCTTTTCAAAACGCATATCCCGGATGATTCGATTCCTCTGCCGGAATGTACTTCTGATGCGTATGATTATTATAAATTGAATGGATATTATTATGAAAGCTTTGACTGGGACACGGTATATCAGGCGCTGATGGAGTCTGTGTGGGCGGATGAGACGCGTATTGTGATGAAATTTGGAAACGAAGAGGCATATGAAGCGGCGCAAAGCGCACTTTTTGAGCAAGATCTGCTCAACGATGCAGGGCAGTATCTGATGCGGCAAAATGGCGTGACCACCTGGAATTATCGGTATCACACAGATGATAATTTTTATCTGATCACCATCTACTGGAGTTGAAGATGCACATGGCCTGCATTGTGCGGCATATGCGAATGCTGCCTGCAGCTGCGTAAATGAGACAATCATGCGGTCAGCGCAGCCTGAATACGTAATTAATATAACTTATCGGAAGGGCACTGGACATCCGGTGGATGTCCGTTTAGCCCTCGCCGGTGGTATCCCGTCCTTTGGACGGGATATTCGCCGACCGAAACATTCTGCAAAAGTTTATTGCTGCAGAGCGAGTTTCAGTGCCTGTGCGAGCTGATCCGGACATGAGGTCGGCTTGGCGCCGCAGCGGATGCCTTCCAGACGGGAGATCGCGTCGGCGGCTTTCATTCCTTCAACGAGACGGGCAACGCCCTGCGTATTACCAGAGCAGCCGCCGGTGAATTCTACATGCTGGATCGTATCGCCGTCCATATCAATGTGGATGGCACGGGAGCAGACTCCCTTTGGTTTGTAATCCATAAATATTCCTCCTTTGTAGAGTGAAAAATGCAGGCGTCTGGCGGCCGGAGTTTGGAACTGCCAGGCGGATGCTCTGTTTTAGTATAGCGTTTTTGGGAAGGATATTCAAGGATAACCTTTATTTTTGTGTGAGGAATAAGAAGGAAGATAGTGAGGCTGTCACATTTCTTCTGTATGAGAACCGGAACGAAAGAATAGTTGGATGTATTATGAACGGAGAAAAACGGTGAATGCCGTTTATTATAAAAAAGGAGATGCAGCAGATGAAAAAAATCGGAATTATCGGAGCAATGGAAATTGAGGTAGAGCAGCTGAAAGCGGATATGAGAGTCTCGCGGGAAGTTTCGAAAGCAAAAATGGAGTTTTTCGAGGGCGAGCTTGCGGGGATGCCTGCGGTAGTGGTGCGCAGTGGAATCGGCAAGGTAAATGCGGCCGTGTGTACCCAGATCCTTGTGGATGAGTTTGGTGTGGACGGTGTGATCAATACCGGTGTGGCTGGTTCACTTGACGCGAATATTGATATCGGAGATATTGTGATCTCGAAGGATGTTCTGCATCATGATATGGATGCGGTGAATTTTGGGTATCCTCTGGGACAGATTCCGCAGATGGATGTGTTTTCCTTTGATGCAGATCAGGAGCTGACCGCCCTGGCGGAGCAGGTATGCCGGGAAGTGAATCCGGAAATTTCGGTTTTTCACGGGAGAGTGGTAAGCGGCGATCAGTTCATTTCGGATAAGCAGACCAAGGAGCGAATCGTCTCAAACTTTGGCGGAAGCTGCACGGAGATGGAAGGTGCGGCAATCGCGCAGGCTGCGTATCTGAACGGGATTCCGTTCGTGATCCTGCGTGCGATTTCGGACAAAGCGGATGACAGCGCATCTATGGATTATCCGACGTTTGAGCGGGAAGCGGCTTTCCATTGTGTAAAGCTGGTCGAGGGGTTGCTTTCAAAACTGAAATGAGATATACTGTTTTCGATGGGGAGCGGTGGCAAGCCCGCCCTCCCTGTCGTGCTCTGGCTGAATGAATCAGCCTTTTTTTGACATTTGGGAATTCAATTCCCAGAATTTCCATCAGGTTTTCTTATCCCTGCAGGTCCTCCTTCAAATCTTTGAGAAGTGCATCCAGTTTTTTATCGGTCCCTTCTTTTGTGGATTCCTCTTTGGCTCCTTCAAGTCCTCGTATTACCTGTTTTAACCAGCTTTTAAATTGTAAATCGGTCATTCCCATCTCTTCCATCCGGTCCTCCTTCTTTATCTTACTGATACCTTGCCGCATACAGCAAAATAAATATAACATGAAATATGTAAACGGGCAACTAAAACCAAATATTTCTTATATATTGACGTTAGAATTTGAGCTTTTCATTTATCTTGTCAATCTGCTTTTGAGCTTTCGATAGTATTTTCTCGTTTCCTGCTTCTTCTGCCAGTTCTTTTACTTCCTGCCAGTCTTCCAACTCATCAAGCAACATCCCTTTGTATTGTTCGTTTGTCATTCCCATTTCTTCCATCCGGTCCCCCTTCTTTATCTTACTGATGCCTTGTCGCATACAGCAAGATAAATATAACATAAAATATACAAATATGCAACTAAAACAAACTATTCATCATATATTGACGATAGAACACAGGCTTTTCATTTTTTGTCAATCTGCTTCTGTGCTTTGGGCATATTTTTTCAGCAAGTATAGCATGATTTCACATGACATGCAATCCATATTTTTGCATACACGGTGGTTTGCTGAATTTTCGCTGCACGCCGAACCCGTGCCAGATCCACATCAGACCACAACAGACATTAGACTCGACATCCGGCTCCCGAAATACCGACGCCTGTTTCTGAAGGTTGTCTCTCAGGAAGAAAAACTGTCTCCCGGGAAGAAAATTTCTCCGGTGAAGAATGAGTTTTCGCATCGGATTTTGAACCTGAGAATCATTTCCACGGAGAAAAAGTCGAACGATTTTGCTTTGCAAACCGAAATTTTCCGGCTATAATGGCGGCACTTGGGCAAACACAGCGAAAGGCGCCGTCGCGGATATGCAAATATCTGTCCCTGATGGGACTGCGTTTTTCCCAATGGTTTCCACCTGTGCGGAACGAATGTGGATATCTGAATTATGCATTCGATAACCGCGCAGGCAGTAAAATTTTCCGTTAAAGGGGGATACATGTATGCTACAATTCATCATGGAAAAAAATGTTTTGCTGTATTTGCTTGCGGCCGCCTGCGCTGTAGGAGTGGTCAGTCAGATGATCCTGAAACAGATTTACGATGGATTGATAAAGGATACCAGAAACACGGGGGAGCAGGGCGGCAGATTTTTGCAGCAATTAAGGCAAAGATTTCAATATTGTACGCATCTGAATGAGCAGGTGGGTGATGTACAGGCACTGGTACAAAAAAGCCTGATCGAATACCGCGTCTGGGGAACCAGCCTGCATGGCTGGAACCGGATTGGCATAGGAGCTCTTGCGGTAAGCCTGCTTTGTGCTTTTGCCGGGACAATGCCGCTGATGCAGGGCGGTGCTGATCTGATAATCGGAAACACCTACTTCTGGATGGGAGCGGGGGCTCTGGCGTTGATTATACTCGCCTATGGGATTGCGGATATCGGGTACCGAAACCGGTCACTGGAAATCTGCCTTTGTGATTATCTCGAAAACAGTGGTGCAGTGAACAGTAGTAGTGTGGAGGATGAGATCGGGGAATCGGAGTACGAAACGGTTACAGCGAGAACACCAATCGTGTCTGTTTCTGAGGGACGCCGGGCAAAACGGCTTGCGAAGGCAGAGACTGCGGCATCCAGAACCCATACGCAAAGAGAAAAGAATGACCTGAGCCGGGCGCAACGAGAGAAAAAAGATCTGAAAGAAGCGCTTGCGCGGACGAAGGCCGGGATGGAGGAGGCTGCCGCTTCGGATGTGTCAGGTTCCGGAACCACATCCGGAAGCGTTCGGGGAGCTGATCTGCTGCGCCAGATGGATCAAAAAGAGCAGGAACGTCTCGTGCGCGAGGTTTTGAACGAATTTCTTTCCCATTAACTCTTGCGAAACCACTGTCGGTCTGTTAAAATGTACGGTAAAGTATGCGGCAGTCGGCTGATAGAAATGCCGTGTGCGGAGCCGACGTGGAACAGAAGAATACGTCGCTGATGGATGTGTTTGACACTGGTTTATGAACAATAAGGATAAAGGAGATGTGGACATGAGTAACAAAGTGACTTTTGACTATTCAAAAGCTTCCTGTTTCGTTGCTGAGAACGAAGTAGCTTCTATGAAAAAGATTGTTGCGGCTGCAAAGGATCTGCTGGTATCCCGTACGGGAGCCGGTAATGACTTCCTTGGCTGGATTGATCTTCCGGTTGACTATGATAAGGAAGAGTTTGGTCGTATCAAAGAGGCGGCGAAGAAGATCCAGAGTGACAGTGAGGTACTGCTTGTGATTGGTATTGGCGGTTCTTATCTGGGAGCGCGCGCAGCGATCGAGTGTCTGCGCCACAGCTTTTATAAT
>JAJBVF010000289.1 GCA_020859965.1 Clostridiales bacterium | reverse complement strand
TATCTTGGATATTTTCCATTGGTCGCACACCTCATTTCTTTTATGATACGCACAGCTTCATAGAAAAGGCTTGAACGTTCGCCGCCCAAGCCGCTGCGCTTGCCTGCAATAGACATATCCTGGCAAGGACTGCCGAAGGTAATAATGTCTACCGGTTCTATTTTGCCGCCGTCCATAGCGGATACATCACCATAATGTTTGACATTCGGAAAGTTCTTTCTCGTTACAGCAATACAAAAAGGCTCAACTTCACTCGCCCAAATCGGAGTAATACCAGAAAGTAATCCACCCAATGGGAAACCCCCAGAGCCATCAAACAAGCTACCGAGGGTCAACTTCGTTTTATTCTGCTCCATCGGATACCTCCTTTACGAGGTCGGTGTATGGTGTTTTCTTATTGTCACGGATGACATACACATCTGAACCATCTCCATTGCAAAAAGCGATATATCTCGCACAAGCAACATCGACAAATTTTGGTTCAAGTTCTACTCCGTAGCACGTTCTGCCAAGCTGCTCACAGGCAATCAGCGTTGATGCACTTCCTAAAAAGCCGTCAAGAACCAAACCGTTAGTTTGCGTGCATTGCTTTATTAGATAAGCGATAAGAGGTATCGGCTTTGAACTCGGATGTCCGAAGCCATCCTCCTTTGAATCCTTGATTCCGTCAAACTCAAATACTGCCGTCTGCTTCTGGTCGCCATACCAGATGTGTTTTCCGTCCTTGCGCCAACCCCAGATAATCGGCTCCATATTAAACTTCCAGTCCGTCCGCATAAACGGAGCGTGCGGTTTCTTCCAGATAAGTCCCGCACCGACCTTAAAGCCTGCATTCTCAAAAGCGTCATAAAAAATACGAGTCTTCATGGTTGCGTAGAACTCATAAATACTCGCATCTTTCGCCATTGCGTTTTTGAAGTTGGTGAACACCTTCATCAAAAACTCGTATGCTTCCTTGTCGTTCAAGTTGTCGTTTGCTATCGTTCCTGACTTGTTCTTCAAATTCACAAAATACGGAGCGTCCGTGCAAACAAGATTAACCTTTGTGTCGCCCAGCAGTTTTTCAAATGTTTCTGACAGTGTCGAGTCACCGCAGACAACTGTATGTCTTCCGATATGCCATACATCACCGAGTTGCGATATGCATGGCTTTTCTAATTCTGCACCAACATCAAAATCGTCCTCTTTTGCATCTGTATCTTCATCAAAAAGTGAGGATAATTCCTTTTCGTCAAAACCAGTCAAGGAAACATCGAAGTCCTCGCCCTGCAAGGCTTCAATCTCGACTTTCAGCAAATCATCATCCCACCCTGCATTGAGGGAGAGTTTATTATCCGCAATGATATATGCTTTCCGCTGAGTTTCCGTCAAATGGCTTTCGATTACGCAAGGCACCTTGGCGAGTCCTAACTTTTGCGCACCGTAATATCTGCCATGACCGCAGAGAATGGTATAATCCTCCGCTACGATAATCGGTGAAAGAAATCCAAACTCCTTTATGCTTGCGGCTATCTGAGCAATTTGCTTCTCATCATGTGTGCGGGCGTTGTTGATATATGGAATCAGTTTTTCAATATCCACAATTTCATACTTTGTGCTTTTCTCCATTAAAACAGCCCCCATTCTGCAAATTTCTCAAAGCCGCCTATCGAGCGAATGTATTCACGAGCCTCCTCCACAATCTCGGAGTAAGGCAATCCGTCCACGGTATTATCACCGATTGCACAGCATAATTCGACAGGTTTCGACAATCTCTGTGCTTTCAGGAAAGCGTGTATATTTACACTTACATCCGCCTTGGACAGGTCTTTTCCATGCAGACCTCCTCCTGTGACGGAATCCGCCATATCCGAGCCGAGCTTGCGGTTCGTAGCACCGGTATCTACATCAGAGCCACCCGTCCAATCACCCAGGGGATTGACCACGGCATTTGGATATAATTTTCGCAGTTCCGCAGACGAAGTATTGCTTTGGCAGATGATAAGCCGTTCACCGTCCAGAATGTACTTCCCATCAAATGGATGGACGGCATACATTTTTCGGGCGAATTTAGAGAGTGTTTTCTGCTCCTCGGTTAATGGCATTCCCTTGAAGATGCCGTTATCGCCACAGCGGAAGTTTTCCATTTGGTTTCCCAATAGATGTTCATTCTGTGGGGTAATAACTATATCTGCAATAGTTTGATTTCCTGCAATACGCCTAACAACCTGTCTGATATACCATTCATCCAGTTTTGCCGTTGTTTCAATAATCACATGACACACACCATGTCCGAGCAGAACCTCCACAGCAATTTTCGGATTTTCCTCCATGCTATATGCCAAGTCAACGATTGCTCCTGCAATCCTGTCACATTGTTTGTCGGGATGTGCAGGATTTACCTTTTCTATCATAAAATCACCCTTTCCTTGCACGGAGCAGCCTGTCCATAAGGTCGTCCTGCGGATTGCTTGCTGAATATTCCGTGCTGCAATTATCTTTGACTATCTGAAAAATCTCGTTCCAAAGCCTTACTGCTTGGTTCATGTAGTTGATACCTATGTTCACAAACGGTGAGGTTATGGGTTTACCGGTGGTCGGGTGCTTTGAGAGCAGACCAAGCTGGCTGTTCAGTTCCTCGCACTGAACCCATCTGGCTGCACACATGGCATATCGCTCCAACAGTTGCGGAGAAACAAGTGCCGTGCATCCGATTTTCTTCAACCAGTTCCATGTATCTTCATATATTTCCTTTGCCTGCAGGTCGTTGCCGGTATGCTGCTTTGCGGAAAGAAAATCGTGAGGCTTGGGCATCTCCATGCCCTCAAGTTCCGGCACGTCCAAGACTTTCAATGTCCTGCCACCCGGATTTCCCGACTCGACTTTCTCGTTCAGTGATTTTTTCTTGCGTCCGGCACCGGGTCTTGCACCACCTTGACCGCCTGTGTTATTTGATTTTGTAGGCATTTGATGCCAACACCTCCTATCGTTTAGGGCAAGCCGTCTATGTAAAAGTCTTTACAAAGCTAGTGCTTGCCCAATTACCCTTTTGATTTCGCTTTTTTCGTACACGAAGGGGGCCGCCGGTATCCTGAAAAAGGTTCGCAGGGATTGCACCCGCCCCTAGGTCACGCACGATGATTTCCCTCATACGAATAAACAGTCTTGTCGTGACTTCTCGTTCCCATCTGTGCGTGTATCTCTGCGTGGCACTTGCGGCAAAGACTCATCAGGTTGCTCTCATCGTTGGTGCCGCCGTCAGCCAGCGGTTTGATATGGTGAACCTCCTCGACCTTGACGTAGCGCCCAGCCTTCATGCACCGCTCACATAACGGGTGTGCTTGGACGTAGGCTCTGCGGATGGACTGCCAGTTGCGGCCATAACGCTTGCCATGTTTGGCATCCCGTCCGTTTTGTTCGTACTGCTGTGCCACCAGCTTTCCATGCTCCTCACAATAGGTGCCGTCCGTCAGACTTGGACAGCCGGGATAGGAACACGGTTTCTTCGGCATTCTTGGCATAATTTCATCTCCTGTTAACGTTTGGAGTTTGCGCAGCAAACTCGTGGACGAACAAAGCAAAGTAGAAGTTCATGTGTAACTGCGTGTTCGTCCAACCTCCGTTTATGGCATAAGAAAAGCCCTGCGGTATGTGTGTTCCGCAAGGCTTGAAATATAATAATCTCCTGTAAATACAGGCAAAAAAATATCCGCATATAGAAAATAGCTCTGAAAATATATCCCGACAGGGAAATATAGCCTATCGACATATTTCGATATATTCCGACAGGAAAATTCACCGTATTTGTCGCCCAATATATAGCCGATATATCGTCCTATATCTGCCGTATACCGCTGTATCTGTAGTGGTGGATATACTCTGAAACTATATCGGGACAGGGGAAAATATATATCGGCAGGTCGGATATACACAAAAATATATTCCAATAGCGAATATCGCTGTATTTGCCACCCAATATATAGCCGATATATCGCCATATTCCGATATAACTGCTCTCGATATAGGGCAGTAAATATATTGGGATATATTTTTGCCGTCTGAGAATATATCGTTACAGGGAAATCCCTATATGGACAGGTATATCTCTTGAAAAATCTATATCCGCATATTTTTGCCTATAAGAAAAGCCTTGTGGGTATATTCCGCAAGGCTCATCTTAGTTTTTCGCTATTATAATCATACCACAAGTCAAGTGTCCCATTCTGTCCCAAAGTGTCTCAAAAGGTCTCAACTTTTTGTGGTACGGAAAAATTTTGAAGTGCTGCACCATGAATCCGATGTACCGTGCTTTTTGAAACACACATCATACGCTCGATTTGCTCCCAGGACAAACCGTCCAAATACCGATACCGAAGCAGAATCTGTTCTTCGTGATTGCTAAGCATATCAATGCGTGAATTGATTTCATCCCTCAGTTGTATGAGTTGTGCGACCTTTTCTTCCACACCGCGCTGTATTTCATCTATTTTACCGATGCATTTAACAAAATGTGCCTCGGTCGGATGATTCGGATTGTAGTGTGGTTCAAAATTACTGCCGGATACGCTTTGTGCCATATCCCTCCAATAATCAATTTCACGTAAGCGGCAGTTGATAAGGGCGTCCAGGTGACGTGCCTGATTCAGATATTCTTTTGCCGTCATAAATCATCTACCTCCTCGTTCAGTTTCCGTATCAGCATTTCTCCGTCCACAGATGTCAATTCATCATACCACCGAGAGCGGAAGAATCGTTCGATTTCTCTTATATCCGCCAACGCATCCACATTGTTCGGACATCGTTTTAATATCTGAAGTGCCATGCGGTAATCCTTGACTGCCTGCAATATAATGGCGTTCGCCAATTTTTCATATGAATCCATACACCTACCTCCGAATGAGATTTTTGTCAAACCGTGTCAAAGATTCGCTTTGACCGCATCAATCAGTGCCGTCTGTGTTTTGTTCTTGGTTTTCAGGGCATTTAGTATCTGTCGGTCTATTGTATCGTCCGTGACGATGTGCTGGACAACAACAGTTTGCGATTTCTGCCCCTGACGATATAGCCTTGCCACCGTCTGCTGATATAGTTCCAGACTCCAGGTGATGCCGAACCAGCAAAGAGTGGAGCCACCGGATTGAAGATTCAGACCGTGTCCGGCAGAGGCAGGGTGGATAAGCACCACAGGAATCTCGCCACGATTCCACCTTTCGATACTGTCGGAAGTGTCCATATTGGAGAACGGAATGTGAAGTTTATGCAGCCTTTCGGCGATTCGCTCCAGGTCATGACGAAACCAGTAGGCCACAAGCAGCGGTTTCCCGTTTGCGGATTCGATAATGTCCTCCAATGCGTCCAGCTTACGGCTGTGGATGTCAATCCGCTTTTTTCCGTCATCATAAACAGAGCCGTTTGCCAGCTGGGACAGCTTGCCGGAAAGGGATGCGGCA
>JAJBVF010000221.1 GCA_020859965.1 Clostridiales bacterium | reverse complement strand
TCATAAAGATCATGACGATCACAATTCCGATCGCGCCCGCGATCAGACTTGTGCGGATCGCATCTTCACCGAGCTGTGCGCCAACAACCTTTGAGCTGATCTCTTCCAGCTCCAGAGAAAGAGAACCAATACGGATCGAGGAAGCCAGCTCCTGCGCTTCCTGCGCATCTGACATACCGGAAATATAGGCCGTGCCGCCGGTGATCGCTTCATTGACAACCGGAGCACTGATCACTTCGTCATTGTATACAATGTAAATATAGTTGCCGACATTTTCAGAAGTAGCGGTAGCAAATGCCTCCTTGCCGGAGCTGGTCAGCTCCAGCTTTACCACATATTCGGTATTGCCGAGGTCATCCTGCTGGGTAGCAGCCGAAGCGGTATCGATATCCGTACCTGTCAGGACCACGGTCCCGTCTTCCAGCTGGAACTCAAGCGAACCGGGTTTTCCCAGGTCTTCCAGTACCGCATTGACATCCGATACACCAGGAATCTCAATACTGATCCGGTCTGAGCCTTCCTGATATACATTTGCCTCCGTGCTGTACGTATCTGCACGCTGCTGCAGCTTGTAGACGGTATCCGACATTTCCTCGGATGTCGGATTCTCATCCACCACCTGATACGTCACGCTCACACCGCCGGACAAATCCAGGCCGAGAATGATGTTCTTCGCAGAACCCGTCCCGGTCTTGCCGATACCAATCCCGGCCACATACGCCAGAAAGACCAGCAGCACCGCCATTACGACGAGTGTGATCCTCGCGTTTTTCTTATTCATTTTCATAATCTTTTTCCTCCTCATTTCGAGCAGTATTTCTGAACAATACCCAGACTGTATTTCAACCTGACAGTCACTCTTCCATCTGCGCCGCTTTTATCATGATCGCGCACTCCACACGCTTGCGCTGAAGCTCACAGCCAATATCATACGCATCCTGAATCGTTCCGTGGAAATTGTAAGAATTCGCGGCACATCCACCGCTGCAGTAAAACCGTGCGAAACAGTTCCTGCATTTTTCTTTTGTATAGACATTGCAGCCCTTAAATTCGTCCACGATATCCGGTCTCGTAATGCCTTCATCCACAGTACCCATCCGATACTCTTCTCTTCCGACAAACTGATGGCATGGATACAGATCGCCCCATGGTGTCACAGCAAGATACTCCGTACCGGAGCCGCAGCCGGAAAGGCGCTTATATACACAGGGTCCCCCCGTCAGGTCGATCATATAGTGGAAAAAGGTAAAACCCTTTCCTGCTTTTTCCCGCCGCACCATCTCCGCGGCAAGCGCGTCATACTCAGAAAAAATCTGCGGGAGATCCTCCTCGCGGATCGCATAGTCCTCAGACGGATCCGCCACAACCGGTTCTACTGAAATCTTTGTAAAACCCTCATCGGCCAGATGAAGCACATCCTTTGAAAAATCAAGATTGTGATGCGTAAAAGTCCCGCGTACATAGTATGTCTTTTCTCCGGATGCCTCTTTTTCACGCTTTTCGGCAAACTTTTTGAACTTTGGCATCACAAGATCGTAGCTTCCCTTTCCGTTCCGGAACGGACGCATATGGTCATGCACTTCGGGACGTCCGTCGATGCTGAGCACCACATTCGCCATCTCCCGGTTGCAGAAGTCCATAATCTCGTCATTCAAAAGTACGCCATTCGTCGTCAGCGTAAAACGAAAGTTCTTGTTGTGAAGCTTTTCCTGCGAGCGTCCATACTGAACCAGATCTTTGACCACCTGCCAGTTCATCAGCGGTTCGCCGCCAAAAAAGTCAACTTCCAGATTTCGCCGGTCTCCGGAATTGGCGATCAGAAAATCCAGAGCCTTCTTGCCGACTTCAAAGCTCATCAACGCCCGCCGTCCATGATATTCTCCTTCTTCCGCGAAGCAATACCGACAGGCAAGATTGCAGTCATGCGCGATATGTAAACAGAGTGCCTTGACCACGGTTCTGCGCGCTTTATAGTCAAGAATCGATTTCTCGTAAATGTCTTCTGTAAACAATACCCCTGCTTTTTTCAGCTGGGCACACTCATCAAGCGATTCGCGAATCTCCTGTACCGGGAAACGGGAAGAAAGCTCCTGCAGGATCTCTTCTTCGTTCTTCCCTTCCTCCAGAAGCCTGATCACCTCATACGTCACTTCATCAACCAGATGAACCGCGCCGCTGTTCACGTCCAGCACGATATTGTATCCATTATTCTGATACTGATGAACCAAAAGAAACACACCTCTCTGTAGAATTTCTTTTCTTACGCAGCCCTGCGCAACAATAGATAAGCAGCGAAGGGTTTTCGCTGCCTGTCCGCTGCTTATTTATTGTTCTCACAGGTCTGATTGCCTACCGTACAGCTGGTCTTGCATGCTGACTGGCAGGAAGTCTGGCATTCACCGCATCCACCCTTTTTGAGCGTATTCTGTAAAGGTTTCGTATTCAATGTCTTGATATGCTTCATTGTCTGCATCCTCCTTGTCATGAAATATATGCGAAGATTAATCCGCATAACTTTTGCTATCTTACCACAGAATGAAAAAAAATAAAAGTGCTTTTAATAACTTTATCGTCATTTATTGGTTTTCCGGCAAAATCTTTTCGTAGCTTTCCCGATACTGGCTTGGCGTCTGTCCGGTCCGCCTTTTAAATAAACGGCTGAAATACTGGACATCCGGTATTCCGGATTTTTTAGCAATCGTCTTGATCGGCTGCTGTGTCGTGAGAAGCTGATCCGCGGCATAGGAAATACGCTGTGCCGTCACATATTCAGTGAGAGTCATCCCCACTTCTTTGCTGAACAGATTAGAAAGATACGAACTGTTGACATTCAGCATATTTGAAAAATACTGCAGAGTCAGCGGCTGACTCAGATCCCTGTCCGTTTCCTGTATCACTTTCTGTACCAGCATGGAATACCTGCGAACCTCTTTCAGAGAATTCATGCGGCAAAAACGTACCGCCATCTGCTCCGAAATCCGCAGGCATTCGCCCGTATCGGCCGCTCCGTAGATTTTTCTGATAAACTCTGTATTTGTCCGGTCAAGCAGAGATACGGGAATGCCGATTTCATGAAGGCTCTGCATAATCAGAGCCTTCTGTGTGATCAGGTCATATTTCCATTCGGTCAGTTCATCCGGGATCCTGCCCGGCATACCAAGCTCATTGCGTTCCCGTACAGCACGCAGTGTCTGAAACTCATTTCCAATGCAGATACTATAGCAAACATGGTCCATCAGCTCAACCCGCCGCTGCTCCGTCTGATCTGCCGCCTTCTGTTTTGGCATATTATTCCTGGGAAGCAGCATGCTTTCCGGCAAGCATTCCAAACGTATAGCAGCGGCCAAGAGAAAGTCCTGTCTGATGGAATGGATAGTCATTTCCGCCGTAGAATGGACCGCCAAGATTTCCTACACAATAAAGGCCTTCGATCACTTCGCCATCTGCGTTTAATGCCTGTCCGTTCTCATTGATCATCACGCCTGAGCAGACTGCGGAAACACGGATATGCTTGCGCACGCCCCAGAACGGTGCTGTTTTGATCGGATGCATATACTTTGCAGGCTTACCAAAATCCACATCCTCACCGGATTCACAAAGTTCATTGTAACGGTCTACGCTTGCCTGCAGCGCATCGTAAGGAATTCCAAGGTTTTCAGCAAGCTCTTCAAGCGTATCGCAGCAATAGCTGTCGATCAGGTAAGTAAAGACGCCCTGCGGATCCTCCACTGCTCCCGGAATATACTTCTGCATCGCCTCAGCAGGAACCATAGAGCTGACAAACTCATCTGCCGGCCAGTTCTCATAGTCACTGTCATAAATCGTGCAGTACCAGCCCTTCGATCCATCCGGATGATTCTCATCCACATTATTTCCATTAAAGCGTCCCTGGAATTTGAGAATGTTTCCCATATACACAAAGCCGGTATATTCATTTGTGAAGCGTTCTCCTTCCATATTTACATAAAGGAAAGGCTCTTCATACATCAGGCCGGAGTCAAAGTCGTGCATCATTTTCGTATGACCAAGCGGCTCCATCTTTCCGCCTGCGGAAAGTGCCAACACATGGCCGTCGCCGGTCTTGTGATACTGCTTCTTATCAAAATCTGCCACATCCGGGCACCAGCGGTCTACCATGGCGTCATTATTCATATAATCGCCCGTTGCCAGGATCACACCCTTGGATGCATTAAACTGGATATACTTTCCATCCGCATCTTTCGCGATCACGCCGGTCACATTCTCCCCATCCATAACGAGCTGAACCGCCGGAGTATTGTAAAAGATCTCGAGATTGGAATTTTCCGCCGCGACATTGTCCAGGACTACCTGAAGTACATTTCCGACATTCTGCGGCTTCGGTCCGATCCATGGCGCCATAAAGTAACAGTGGTCGTCGCCGTACGCGTAATTATCCAGACGATCACTCCAGACACCTGTCAGATCCTGACTCGTACTCATATATGCATACAGGCCGTCGCCATTATTGAGCAGCTCACTGCAATTCTCATTGTCATCTACCTTTGTCCCATCGCCATATTCCGTCTCAGAAGTCAGACCCGCACGATTCAGATACCACATCAGAGCCTCCTCGGAATTGTCCGCATATGCCTTCAGAAGCTTCGTATCCGCGCGCCAGTCGTTCAGGCCATTCGTGTGGTGTATCCACTTCCAGACACCCGCCTCAGTGGATTTGGATTTGATGATCGCGGAGCCGCAGTTGCCCTGGGAAACCACACTCGCTTCTTTCTGAAGCAAAGCCACGGACACACCTGCCTCCGCGGCAAACCCTGCAGCAGGCACGCCTGCAGCACCGGCGCCGACAACCACTACGTCATAGTCTTTCGTCTCATCCGGTGTCACCGCACCCAGCTCGCAGTCAGAAGCCTCTACTTCCTCTTTTGTAAGGGAATCCGGCACTTCATACTCGGAAGAAGCCTCATTCGTCGCCACTTCCACAGTCTCACCCTTTGCCATCTTAATGCAGGCATCAGCAGCTTTCGCAGCAGCGTTTGACGTCGTCGTCGCTCCGCTGATCCCGTCGATCTCAGAATTTTGCGCATCAAGGATCTGCTGTGCCAGATCTTCTCCATACAATGCGCCGATCGTCTCTGTCTCTTCCGACACATCGACCACTACATCCGTAATGCTCTCCGCATCAAAAGTCATGGTAACCGTCACCGTACCAATCCCCTGAGCCGTAGCACTGTAAGTACCGGGTGTATAAGTACCGGATTCTTCAGCAAGCACATTCATCCCGCCGCCGAGAATACCGGCAGCAGCCGCACCCAGCGCCCCCGCCGCTGTCCCCTTCAGGAAATCACGTCTCGAAAGTGTGCTGCTTTTTTGATTTTGATTTTTCATCCCCATCTTCTTCTCCTTTTGATTTTTGTTGGTTTTTTTAATATTTTTCGAAATATTTTATAAAGTATAGCAT
>JAJBVF010000044.1 GCA_020859965.1 Clostridiales bacterium | reverse complement strand
TGATATTGACAGTAAGTCCGTTTAAAGCGTTGGTTTTTTTGATATTTTTTGTAATACTGCAGCAGACAGAGAATAATCTGATCTATCCGCGAGTCGTTGGCTCCAAGATCAATCTGCCGGCTATGTGGGTGCTGGCTGCAGTGACTGTCGGCGGAAAGCTGGGCGGCCCGATTGGAATGATGCTGGGTGTTCCCGCAGCTTCTGCTATCTATTCCCTGCTGCGCGAAGTCACGGAGTGGAAGGAACAGAAGAAAGAACAAAAAAAGGAGTGCATACCGTGAACTTCCATGCCCTGCGGGTATGGCATCACAGTGCAAATGCTGAGGATATGAAAAAAGAAAGAAGACAATTCCGGCAAAGACCAATACGAGAACAGATGAGACTGATTATCATTGTTACGGTTTTTGTGTTTGTTCTTGTCTGTGCGGCTATCAATGGAGTGACCAGACGGATTATCTGCGACATCGCGGATGAACATACGGAAATTACCGCATTTCGTCTGCAGGCCGAATTGGAGGCGGATTATAATAAGGTTCAGAGTTATTGTTTGAACTTAAATGCGGAGAATGCGATTACCGGAATCTTTGAAAGTGATTACGCTGGAATCAGCCAGTATGTTTCGGATACAGAGTCGATACTGACAAGCTATAAGATACTGGAAGCTTCGATTTCTGATATGGCTCTGGTAAATGACAGAATTCATTATTCGAGTATTTTTACGGATGAAACGATGGATGCAATCCGGGAGAGGGCCGGAGATACATCGTTTCAGTGGATCGGGATCATGGATCGTGAGTTTATGCCGGACAAAGACAAGGAAGGAGTGCTTGTTTTTGCCGGGGGTGTTTTCAAGGAAGGAGAAAATCTTGGCACAATCATTATTTCCATTGACGCGGACACTTTGCAGATTGAAGATGCTGACGCCATGAATTCCACTTATTTTCTGGTGGATGGAGACGGAGCGCTTTCATCCTTGAATGGTTCTTATGAGGAAGCAGAGACCGTCTGTCAGATCTGGATGGAGGAGGATCGAAAGGAGGAATTTCGAAGTGGTTCGTACTATATCCATTCGTATTATATCTCCGAGATGGATACGTATCTGGTCGCTGTGCTGAATACAAAAAACGTAAGCCGGAGTATGACGCGGCTGCAGATGCTAATCTGGAGCTGTGTGCTTTTGGTTCTTCTCTCCGGAATTTTTTTGATTTGGAGTGTTGCAAATGGAATGGTACAGCCGCTGCAAAAATTTTCCACCGTCATGCAGGAAATCCGTCATGGACATCAGCGCCGGCTGGATCAAAAACTGGAATTGGAGGGTTGTCAGGAAATCTGTGAGATTGGCAATGAATTTACTACTATGATGACAGACATCGATTCCCTGAACCGGCGGATTTTTCAGTCTGCCACAGACCTGTATGAAGTGAAGGTTCAGAAGCAAACCGCGGAGCTCGCCTATCTGCGCAGTCAGATTGATCCTCATTTTCTGTACAATACATTGGAAACTATGCGGCAGATGGCGCTGGAAAATCATGTCCCGCAGCTTGCACAGATGACGCTGGATATGGCCAATATTTTTCGCTACAGTACAAAAGGAAGCTATGAGGTTCCTCTACAGACAGAGATTGACAATACGAAGGCTTATATTCGCATTCAGCAGCTGCGATTTCGCAGGAAGCTGGAGGTTTTTTCCTTTTTCCCGGAAGAAGTATTACACCTTCGTGTCATCAAAATGCTCCTTCAGCCGATTGTAGAGAACTCCATTTTTCACGGCCTGGAGCCGAAAGAGGAGGGAGGCTGTCTGTATCTTGGTGCTCACAGGGATGAAGACAGGCTGATTATTACCATTAAGGACGATGGTGTGGGTATTCCGGAGGAAAAACTGGAGGAGATCCGGTCCGGTCTCGGAAAAGAAATGACAGCGTCTGAAAAGCATGTTGGAATTCTAAACACAAATGCAAGAATCCGACTGCAGTATGGAGCTGAATATGGACTGTTCCCTGAGAGTACGGAAGGGGATGGGACGACGATAACCATCATTTTGCCTGCTATTGATGGTGAGGCAGAAGAGGATGGATAAGATCAGGGACAGACAACTATGGGAAACGTCATAGTTGCAGAACGTTAGGAGATGAGTAAATGTTTCGGGTTGTGATAGCGGACGATGAGCCTTCCGTGGTGGAATCATTGGTTCAGTCCATACAATGGGAAGAGCTTGGCCTTCAGGTGGTTGGAACTGCATCCACCGGAAAGGATGCGCGGAAGCTGGTGCAGGAACAGAAAGCAGATATCGCTATTCTGGATATCCGAATGCCTGGCTTTAGCGGGCTGGAACTCTGCGAGCAATTAAAGAGTGAGAATGAAGAGATTCAGGTGATTATTATCAGCGGATATGCTGAGTTTGCCTATGCGGAAAAAGCAATTCGCTATGGCGTGATCGGATACTGTCTGAAACCTCTGGATTATGTTCAGGTTACCCGATATTTGCGGAAAGCGCTGCAGAATCTGAACAAAATCAATCAGATAAAAATACGTGAGGATCTGCTGGAGGTTCTGGAAGATGCTTCCGAGAAAAAAATCAGAAATACTCTGGAACCACTGGGATTTGAAGAAGATCAGTATTATGTAGCGGTCTCCATCGGCGAACGGCTGCAGGTATTGGAAAGCAATGGCCTGGCCCTGCGCCTGGGGCGCGGACAATGGGGGTATCTGATGCGTCAGCCCTTCGATCAATCCGTGCGGGCAAAGCTGTATAAATGTCTGGGCTGGCAGGGAATCGGTTATTTTAAGGAGTCGGTTTGTGCGCAGGAAATCTATTCCTCACTGGAAGAGTGTACGGTTCGTGCATACCAGTTTTTTGTGGATGAAAAGCGTTGCATCAATGCTGTTTCCGGTGAGATTCCGGATTGGCTGGATGCCGTGCGTTCAGAAATCCAGGATGGAAGATGGGATAAAATCCCGGCAATCCTGAATCAGATTTCTGAGAGCGGAAAGAATAAATTTGACGTAAGAACTGCACTCCAGCTGCATCATATGATTTCATCGATTCTTACGTCCTCTTCCCTGTCAGAAGAAAACGATCCTTATATTTACAGCATAGAGGAGCTGGTAGCAGAATATGGTACGTTTCACCGTATGACTGCGCAGCTTGCGCACCTGATCGAAGACATGGACAGACCGGATATGGCTGCGGCTTACAACAATTCTGCATTTATGAAGCTGATACGCTATGTCAATGAAAACTACCGCGGAGATATCTCTCTGTCAGATGCCGCGCATGCACTTTACCTGAATCCCAATTATGTAAGTCAGCTTTTTAAAAAGGAAGCAGGCGTTACTTTTGTGCGTTATGTCACGCAAAAAAGAATTGAAGAAGCGAAAGACCTTCTGGCGAATACGGAAGCTTCACTGACAGACATTGCGATTGCTGTCGGCTTTCATGATTATTTTTACTTTATAAAAACCTTCAAAAAAATCACTGGTCAGACACCAAAGCAATACAGAGATCAGAGCCGATAGCCTTCCTTTCCTGTATGGAAGGCCGGCTTTATTTCTTATGGAAAAATCTTAGATTTCTTAAAAATTCCCATATTTCATTTCCCTTTTTCATGGAATGCAAATCGCAGATGAGAGAATTCATCCATTTTAAGTTGTTAATAAAATATTTATAATTTATTTACAGTTCAGAACAGCAGTTGATCGGCTGCTCTGAAAAACATACACCTACAGCGCTGCAGTTACCATTCATTTAAGCACCGTCCATCAGATGACGCGACCGAAAAGGGAGGTAAACCATGAGAAAGAAAAAGACAGCTGGTAAGCTGACATTCGCGCAGGCAAAAAGAAGGATTCATGACGATGCCCTGCTCTATGTCATGCTGATACCAGTTCTGGCCTGGTACATTATTTTCTGCTATGTACCTATGTCAGGTATCACGCTGGCGTTCCGCAATTACACATTTGATGGCGGAATCTGGGGAAGCCCCTGGGTGGGGCTGGCTAACTTTCAAAAAATGTTTTCTGATACGGAATTTATCCGGGCAGTAAAGAATACGCTGATCCTTGGCGTCGGAGGCATTCTGTTCCAGATGCCCTGTGCGATTTTGCTGGCAATTCTTATTAATGAACTGAGAGGAAAATGGAGCAAGAAATTTTTCCAGACAGTTGTCACGTTTCCTCACTTTATTTCATGGGTTGTTCTCTCCGGTATTCTGGTAAATCTGTTCAGCTCTACCGGCATTGTCAATCAGGTTCTGAACAGTCTCGGACTGGCTTCAATCGAGCCGCTGACAACACCCGGGCCGTTCCGCTGGTTCATCTGGCTGACGAATATCTGGAAAGAAGTCGGATGGGATTCTATTATTTATCTGGCTGCTATCACATCAATTGATCCGGGACTGTATGAAGCGGCAGAGGTAGACGGAGCCGGCAGACTTCAGAAAATCTGGCACATTACTTTACCAGGCATCAAGCCGACAATCGTAATCATGCTGATTATGGCTGTGGGATCACTGATGAGCAACGGAAGATTTGACCAGATTTACAATATGTATTCTGCTACGGTTTATTCTACAGCGGATACGCTGGACACCTATATTTTCCGCGAAACATTTACCACAGGGGCTTTGAATTTTGGATATTCTACCGCCATAGGCCTGTTTAAATCGGTAATTGGTGTAATACTGATCACGGTCAGCAATAAAATATGTACTGCCCTTGGTGAACAGGGACTGTTCTGATTGGAGGGGAAAAGAATGAAGACGAAAGTAAAAACGAAAGTGAAGACAAAAAAGAAAAAATCTGTGTATTCGATTCTCCTCAATCTGTTTTTCGTGGCATTGTCAATCATCATGCTGTATCCGTTTTATTATGTGGTCATTATGTCCTTTGCCAATGCCACAGCGACTGCGAAGCATGTGCCTTATCTGCTTCCCTATGTCATTGATCTGACCGGCTATAAAACGATTTTCAATGATGCGTCGTTTTTCCGGTCGTTCGGGATTTCGGTTTTCGTAACGGTCGTGGGTGTCTGCCTGAATATGTTTCTGTCGGTCACAGGCGCTTATGTGCTTTCCAAGAAAAAGCTGATCGGTAGGAATTTTTTCCTGACACTGATCCTTTTTACGATGCTGTTTTCAGGCGGGCTTGTACCTTCATACCTGAATATTAAGAATCTGGGACTGATCAATACGGTCTGGTCTATGATTCTGCCGACCGGAATCAGTACCTATTATATGATTATCATGAAAAATTATTTCACATCTCTCCCGGAAAGCCTGGAGGAAGCTGCAAAACTGGACGGAGCAAATTCGTTTGTGATTCTTACGAAAATCATTATTCCGATTTCCATGCCTTTTATGGCAACTTTTGCTCTGTTTTATGCGGTGGAACGCTGGAATGAGTGGTACAATGCCATGCTTTATATCAATGTTAAGGCATATCAGCCG
>JAJBVF010000183.1 GCA_020859965.1 Clostridiales bacterium | reverse complement strand
AGTATAAGCAGTGCTGCGGACGGAAGGCGTGAAAAATGTCAGTTATTTATAAAAAACAGAAAGAAGGTGACACAATGGTAGAACTTGACCAGTTCAAAACGATTTTAAACAGCTTTACAAAACCATTAGTGGAAGTGAGGGATTCACTTTGACCTCGTAAACAAAGAGCAGCGTATTCAGGAGCTGGAGCGAAGGATGGAAGAGCCGGATTTCTGGGACAATCCGGAGAAATCACAGGAATCCATGAAGACTCTCGCGAGTCTGAAAGAGGATGTGACGACCTGCAAACAGCTGCAGGATCAGTATGAAGAGATCGAGCTTCTGATCGAGATGGGTTACGAGGAAAATGACGCTTCTGTACTTCCGGAGATACAAAAGATGCTGGATGAGTTTCAGCAGACGCTGGACGATATCCGCATTAAGACGCTGCTTTCCGGAGAATATGATGAGGCGAATGCGATTGTGACGCTCCACGCAGGGGCGGGCGGTACGGAGGCCTGTGACTGGGCATCGATGCTGTACCGTATGTATACGCGCTGGGCGGAGAAGAAGGGCTATCAGATCGAAGTCCTTGATTTCCTGGACGGAGATGAGGCAGGTATCAAATCTGTCACCTTCCAGGTGAATGGGGCGAAAGCATATGGTTATCTGAAGTCTGAGAAAGGCGTGCATCGCCTTGTCCGGATTTCCCCGTTCAATGCGGCTGGCAAGAGACAGACATCTTTTGTGAGCTGTGAAGTGATGCCAGAACTGGATAAGGATGTAGACATAGAGATCAATCCTGAGGATCTGCGCATTGATACGTACCGTTCCAGCGGTGCAGGTGGTCAGCACATCAATAAGACTTCTTCCGCGATTCGTATTACGCATCTGCCGACTGGTATTGTGGTACAGTGTCAGAATGAACGCTCACAGTTTCAGAATAAAGATAAGGCTATGCAGATGCTGAAGACAAAGCTGCTGCTTCTGCGCGAGCAGGAGAATGCGGAGAAGGCATCTGACATCCGGGGTGAGGTCAAAGAAATCGGCTGGGGCAACCAGATCCGTTCTTACGTCATGCAGCCATACAAGATGGTTAAGGATCTGCGCACCGGTGAAGAGACGGGAAATGTAGATGCCGTTATGGACGGAGCGCTTGATCCGTTTATCAATTCCTATCTCAGATGGCTTTCCCTTGGCGGTAAGGTACAGGATGATATGCAGGAGTAAAAGCCTGGCAACGATTCTTTAAAATAAAAGGTAGTGGAAACAGAAGGCCGGCTTTACAGGATAGGGGCTTGAAACAGTCCTTATCCTGTTTTTTTACTTGCAACTACAGATGAAGTATGATAAGATTCCATCCGTAGTGCACAAATGTTTTTCAGAAACGAACAAAAGTG
Source organism: Clostridiales bacterium (assembly GCA_020859965.1). Classification (GTDB taxonomy): domain Bacteria; phylum Bacillota; class Clostridia; order Lachnospirales; family Lachnospiraceae; genus Choladousia. The sequence continues at coordinate 4,067 of JAJBVF010000183.1, read as the reverse complement.
CTGCCAGGAATCTTTCAGGAGGAATGAACGTGTCAGACGGATCAAAATATTACGTTGTAAAAGAAAAGGCGGTTCCGGAAGTCCTGATGAAGGTCGTAGAGGCGAAACGGCTTTTGGAGACCGGACGGGCTGAGACGGTACAGGATGCCGCGGATGCGGTGGGGATCAGCCGAAGCTCTTTTTATAAATATAAAGAAGATATTTTTCCATTCCGGGATACAGTCAAGGGGAAGACGTTTACGTTTCTGATGCAGATGCACGATGAACCGGGGCTTTTGTCAGATGTGCTTCATGTGGTGGCCGATTACCACGCGAATATTCTGACGATTCATCAAAGCATACCGACGAATGGGGTAGCGATGCTGACACTCAGCGTCGAGGTGCTTCCGACTACCGGAGACATTTCAAATATGATCGATACGATTGAATCAAAAGAAGGGGTACAGTATCTGAAGATACTGGCGCGGGAGTGAAAAACTCCAGAGACAGTCAGGAACAAAACACCGAAACACAGTATAATAGAATGAAACATAGCAGGAGGAAACATGGTAGCAACAGCAGTTTTAGGATACGGAACCGTTGGCTCGGGGGTAGTAAAAGTAATCGAAACAAATCATGACAGCATTCTGGAAAAGACAGGGGCAGATCTTTTTGTAAAATATGTCCTTGATCTGCGGGACTTTCCGGGAGACCCGATTCAGGAAAGGGTAGTGCATGATTTTGATGTGATCATCAATGACCCGGAGGTGCGTATTGTGGTTGAGACAATGGGAGGGATCAATCCGGCCTATTCCTTTACAAAACGCGCGCTGGAGGCGGGAAAATGTGTGTGTACGTCAAATAAAGAGCTGGTCGCGAATCACGGCACAGAACTCCTGGAAACTGCAAGAGCTCATCAGGTAAGCTACCTGTTTGAGGCCAGCTGTGGGGGCGGCATTCCGATCATTCGTCCGCTGCGTACTTCTCTTGGCGCGGATGTGATCGATGAGATTACCGGAATCGTAAATGGTACGACGAACTACATTCTGTCAAAGATGACGGAGGAAGATCTTGAATTTGATGTGGTCCTTCGTGAGGCACAGCAGAAAGGCTATGCGGAGCGCAATCCGGAGGCGGATGTGGAAGGACATGACGCCTGCCGTAAGATCGCGATCCTCTCTTCCCTGGCATACGGCAAACGCGTGGACTATACAGACGTCTATACAGAGGGAATTACGAAAATCACTTCTGCGGAAGTACGCTATGCGAGGACACTGGGCATGTCGATTAAATTGCTTGCTTACAGCCGGAAGGAAGGCGATCAGGTGACCGCTATGGTAGCGCCTTACCTTGTTCCGAAGACGGATCCGCTCTCCTTTGTAAACGGAGTATTCAACGCAATCTTTGTACATGGAAATATGCTCGGAGATGCTATGTTTTACGGGCAAGGCGCGGGAAAAGAAGCGACTGCCAGCGCAGTGGTTTCCGATGTGATCGAGGAAGCGCAGACGCTCGGAAGAAGCGTGATGTCCGGATGGAATCCGGAAAAACAGGAGCTGCAGCCGGTGGCGGAGACGAAGAAACAATTTTTTGTTCGCGTTGCGGGTGATGTGCGCGACAGGAAAGAAGTGGAAAGCGTCTTTGGCGCGGTTTCTGTGGTACAGGCAGATCTGCCGGATGAGTATGGGTTTATTACGCCGGTGATGACGGAAGCAGGTTATCAGGAATGTGCGGCGAAGCTGGAAGGACGGATTCTTGGGATGATCCGGATCCGGGGCTGATTCGTGAGTTTAGATTTCGCTTGTAGGATTATTTTTCGCAAAATACAGGATTGACCGGCTGGAACAGGAAAGAGTATCCGGCAAGGGCAGAAATTTTTTAAAGGCAGGATGAGTTCATGAAATATATCATAATTTTAGGTGATGGCATGGCGGATGAGCCACAGGAAGCGCTGGACGGGCGTACTCCTCTGGAAGCGGCGAAGACGCCAACGATGGATGAGCTGGCTGCACGCTCAGAAATAGGGCTTGTCCAGACAATACCGGAAGGGATGGCGCCCGGCAGCGATACAGCAAACCTGGCTGTTCTTGGGTATAATCCACGCCAGTATTACACCGGCAGATCGCCGCTGGAAGCGCTGAGTATCGGCGTGCCGATGAAAGACACGGACGTAGCGATGCGCTGCAATCTGGTGACGCTTACGGAAGATGAGCCGTATGAGCATAAGCGGATCATCGACCACAGCTCCAGTGAGATCAGCACAGAGGATGCGGCAGTTCTGCTGAAAGCGGTGCAGCAGGAGCTGGAAAATGAGACCTATCAGTTTTATGTAGGGACAAGCTATCGTCACTGTACGATCTGGGCCAATGGACAGGTGGAGTCTCTGACCCCGCCGCATGATCATCTGACGGAAGTGATCGAACCGTATCTTCCGGCGGATGAGGCGCTTCTTGCAATGCAAAAGCGCAGCTATGAGATTCTGGTAAACCATCCGATCAATGTGGAAAGAAAAGCAAAGGGTCTGAACCCTGCGAACAGCTGCTGGTTCTGGGGTGCGGGCACAAAGCCGATGGTGGACTCCTTTGAAAAGAAGAATGGCAAAAGGGGAGCAATGATTTCTGCGGTAGATCTGCTGAAAGGCATTGCGATTGGCGCTGGCATGAAAGTGATTGAAGTGGAAGGCGCAAACGGCGGACTTCACACGAATTACGAAGGAAAGGCCCAGGCTGCGGTGGATACACTTCTGAAGGATGACATGGATTTTGCGTATGTGCATCTGGAAGCACCGGACGAGATGGGGCATCAGGGCAGTCTGGAGCGTAAGCTGCAGTCCATCGAAAACCTTGACCAGAGAATTATCCGCATTGTGAAAGAGCAGATGGACGCCTCCGGTGAGCCGTATCGTATGCTGGTACTGCCGGATCACCCGACACCGCTGCGCATTCGTACACACAGCTCTGACCCGGTGCCGTATTTGCTGTATGACAGCACAAAAGATCTCAACCGGAAAGAACGGCCGGAAAGAGAGACGGCTGTGGAAGATGTGAATGACGCAGAAGCTTCAGGTAAAAAAATGGTTTACTGTGAGCGCACAGCCAGGGAAAACGGCATCTTTCGACCGGAAGGATATAAGCTGATCGATGTATTGCTTGAGAAAATAAAATAACGTTCGAACAATTGAGCAGGAGGCGGCTCGTCGGTTCCTACTCGCCTGCGCGGGCCGGGTGCGGCTCCAGCCGCAAAAACTCCTTGCCCAGTCCTGCGCATAAAAAATCTCCGACCTCAGTGGCCGGAGATTTTTTTATAATAATAGCCTTTTGTCGTATAGACATAGGGTTCAACAAAGAGAAAACCGATTCCGAATGAAAGAATGCCCAGCAGATCCATTCCGATAAAACTTAGCTCAAGGCAGAGATAATGGAGCCGCATGCCATCCATGAGCTGCCAGCTCTCCAGCATCATCTCTTTAAAAGAAAGATACGGGTCGTTTGCGTGTACAAAAAGTGTCATTGAAAAAGAAATCTCAAGGCAGATATACAACACAGCTGTAATGATTGTCACTGCGGTGGCAAACAACACACCGCCTGCTTCTCCATAGAACAGCCAGCCAATCATGATTTCCAGCCACCAGATGCCGACCTGTACAAAGACAAAGGTCACTATAAACTGCAGGACAGAGTAGATCGCTACCGGCTCCGGATGCTCCCGGAATGCAGAGAACAGATCCGACCAGCGGTAGGGATGATTGCTGCAGATGTCCAGATAAATCCGGTACAGTCCGGCGAGCAGAATATAATAGATCATATTGACCAGCAGGGAGATACCAAAATAAAGGATGATACTGAGAATCCCGCTGCCCGAAGGGGAGGCCATCAGCCCGAGAACATTGAGCGCCAGATTTAATGCGGTGACCAGCAGCGTGATCCCTGCGAGTACTGCATGCTGATTTTTCAGTACACAGCGCGCATAGCATTTGATTTCTTTTCTGTCAGGTCTTTCCATCAGATAAACCCTCCTTCTCCGACTGCGTCGGAACCATCATTTCCGTTATTTCCACCGCTGCCTGGATCGCCGGAACTGCCTGGGCC
>JAJBVF010000368.1 GCA_020859965.1 Clostridiales bacterium | reverse complement strand
GTATAAGGAACAAAAAGAACATATAAAATTCCGTAAAAAAGATATCTGGAAATACATTGTCAGTTTGTTCCTGGTAGTCATTTATCTGTTTCCGTTTTTCGTTATTATAAATGTTTCTCTGAAATCCTACGGTGATACAACATCCAGAATACAGTTCCCGGAGACGATTTACTGGGGAAATTATCAGAGCATCATTTCATCCGGGGAGATTTTTAACGGTATCAGAAACTGTGTCATTATCACGGTTCTTGTTCTTGTTGTAGAGATTGTAGTCGGGTGTATGGCAGCTTATGCCCTTGCCCGCAATCAGTCGAAGCTCAATGAGGTCGTCCGCAGTCTGATCATGTCTGTAATGATGATCTCTCCTCTGACAATTCTTGTCGGCGTATATTCTATGATGTCAAAGATTAACGCGATTTCGACATATTGGGGAATTACGCTCCTTCTTGGCTCATTTGGTTTGCCAATGGTTATATTCCTGTATTCGAATTTTATCTCATCCATTCCGGTTGCATTGGATGAGGCGGCATCCATTGACGGGGCATCGAATCTGAAAATATTTTTTAATGTGATTTTACCTCAGTTGAAACCAGTCACGGTTACGGTGATTATTATTCAGGGTGTAAACGTATGGAATGAATATACCTATTCCTACTATTTCCTTCAGAAATCATCCATGAAAACGATTACCCTGGTTATTAAATCATTCTTCTCCACCGTACTCTCTGACTATGGTTCTGCTGCAGCTGCAGCTGTTATTGGAATGCTTCCATTGTGCGTGGTCTATCTTTTCCTGCAAAAATACTTTATTCAGGGGCAGATGGACAGTGCGATCAAAAGCTGAGATATTACCTGATCTTGAATGCTTGAAAGGAGAGACTGGAGTACTATGAAAAAGACAATACAATTGCAGGAGAATGGATTATCTGTTTTATTTGGCGTGCGGGACAGCGGCGTTGTGGAACTGCTGGATTTTTCACCGCTGCAGTCTTTGAGTAACACTTCTGCCGAAGAAACCAGAACAGAATTTCCGATTATTGAAGTTCAGGAGACCGGAAAAACGACGCGGGAAATGCATGGGTATAAACACAATATGTGCAGCGCGTCTCTTGAGTTCCAATACAAAAGCCACGTGATTACTGAAACAGAGTCTGGAAAAGAGCTTGTTATCTCTTTGGAAACAACGGCACATGTAGCGGCAGATTATCATATGAAACTGTTCCACGGAATTCCGGTAGTTCAGGTCTGGACAGAACTTAAGAACCGCGGAACGGAAGATGTTGGAATTGAATATGTTTCTTCTTTCATCTATCGCAGGCTTTCCGGGAATGGTGTACAGCCATATTTTGAAAAGACAGATATCTATATTCCGCACAACAGCTGGTCGTGCGAAGCACAATGGGAGAAGCGGGATATCCGTGATCTGAATATTTCCGGTATGCCTGTGGATGGCTTTAATACGCCGGGATTTGGGCACAATCGTTTCAGCTATGGCGGAAGGAGCTCCTGGTCTACATCGGAATATCTGCCGATGGGATTTGCGGCCGATCGTGAGACAGGGGAAACCTGGTGTTTTCAGATTGAGAATTCCGGACAATGGCATATAGAGTATGGATCTGACCCGGAAAAAAGGTTGTATGTGGCACTGAGTGGACCGACTGAGACAGATCATGGCTGGTGGAAGAATCTGAAACCTGGTGACTCATTCACAACGGTGCCTGCAGCATTTGGTGTGGTATATGGAGACATCAGTAATGCCACGGCTGCGCTTACGCAATACAGGCGGGCGGTACGCAGGCCGAATGCGGATGATGAAAAGCTGAATGTCGTTTTTAACGATTATATGAATTGTCTGATGGGAGACCCGACTGACGAGCGTGAACGCAGGATCATTGACAAAGCAGCGGAAATGGGCTGTGAGTATTATTGCCTTGACTGCGGATGGTATGATGCGGGACCATGGTGGGATCGCGTCGGTGAGTGGATGGAATCGCCGGAACGTTTTCCGAACAGTCTCAAATCCATCTGCGAGTATGCAAAAAGCAAAGGCATGGTGATGGGACTCTGGCTGGAAATTGAAGTGATGGGAACCGCATGTGAACTCGCTGCGAAGCTTCCGGACGATTGGTTTGTCTGCAGACACGGAAAGAGACATATAGACAACAAACGTTATCTTCTGGACTTCAGAAATCCGGAAGTGCGCAAATACTGCACGGATGTTGTAGACCGCCTGATTGAGGATTACGGAGTCGGATATTTTAAGGTGGATTATAATGTCACAATGGGGTATGGAAGCGATCTGAATACTGACAGCTGCGCAGATGCGATCCTGGAGCATTACCGTTACCTGTATCAGTGGTATGGCGAGATTTTCCGGAAACATCCGGATCTGGTAATCGAGAATTGCGGCTCCGGCGGCCAGCGGATGGATTATGGCATGCTGAAACTGCTGAGTCTTCAGTCTACGAGCGATCAGACTGATTATATTTATAATTCTTATATTGCGGCAAATGTGGCAAGCGCGGTCGCGCCGGAACAGGCGGGAATGTGGGTTTATCCATATGAGGATGATGAGGAACACATCATCTATAATATGGTGAACGGCATTCTGCTCCGTCCCTATATCAGCGGGATGGTCTGGAAACTGAGTGACTCTGGTATGGATCTGATGCGGGAAGGAATTTTCCTGTATAAAGAAATCCGTGAGGATGTCAAAGACGCTGTTCCGATATTCCCACTGGGCTTTACAGGCGTAAAGGATTCTGTAATGGCTTATGGGCTGCAAAAGGGAAAAACCGTTTATCTGGCGGTATTTGCACCAAAAACACAGGATGCGGTGATTCCTTTGAAATATGGAGATACGGTCAAAACGGTTTCCGTGATTTATCCTAAAGCCGTAAACTGCAGCTTTACCTATGAAAATGGAGCTTTATCGGTTCATCTGCCGCAGAAGGCGGCCGCAAGACTCTTTCGTCTTGACCTGAAATAATTTGGGATAATTTGAACGAACGTCTGGTAAAATCAGTTGATATCTGGTAAAATCAGCCGGAACTGTAAGGAAAGCGGTTCCGGCTGATGCTCTTGATGCGCAGGGGTGCGCGAAGTATTTTCCGGTAATCGCACAAATGAGAGAGAATCAGTAAAACAAAATCAGGAAAACAAGGGAGAAAATTCATGATGGATAAGAATAGCTTTGCCCCGACGCCGCCAATGGGATGGAACAGCTGGGATTGCTATGGAGCTTCCGTTACTGAGGCAGATCTGCTCCGGAATACGGACTACATGGCGGAACATCTGAAAGAGTATGGATGGGAATATATTATCTGTGATATTCAATGGTATGAGCCGACTGCGGATTCCAGCCATTACCATAAGTTTGCAGACCTGTGCATGGATGAATACGGACGTGTGGTACCGGCGCCGAACCGGTTTCCATCGGCAGCGGATGGAAAGGGGTTTCGACCAATCGCAGATTATGTACATAGCAAAGGGTTGAAATTCGGCATTCATATCATGCGCGGAATACCGCGGCAGGCTGTGTTTGCCAACACGCCCATCAAAGGGACATCTTACACAGCGCGTGAAATTGCGCATCCCAATTCTATCTGCTGCTGGAATACAGATATGTATGGGGTGGATGTCTCCAGACCAGGAGCGCAGGAGTATTATGACTCCATTATAGAACTGTATGCTTCCTGGGGTGTTGATTATATTAAGGTGGATGATATCTGCGTGAAATACGCCAGAATAAATGACGAGAGTACGCTCGCTTATGGCGGAGATGAGATTGAGCTTTTGCACAGGGCGATTCTGAAATGCGGCCGACCGATCGTCCTCAGCCTTTCACCGGGGCCTGCCATGGTAGATCAGGCGGCACATCTGCGTGAACATGCCAATATGTGGAGAATCACGAATGACTTCTGGGATGAATGGGGCAGTATCATGGAGATGTTTAGCCGATGCAACGACTGGAGTCCATATGTTTCCCCGGGATGTTATCCGGACTGTGATATGCTGCCGATTGGCCATTTGTCTATTCGCGGCTGTGAGCATGGGATCAGTGAGCGTCAGACAAGGCTCTCAAAGGAAGAACAGCGCACGATGCTGACCCTGTGGAGCATTTTTGGCTCACCGCTGATGATCGGATGCGAACTGTCCGATATGGATGACTGGACGAAATCCCTGCTCACGAACAGGGATGTGATACGCCTTCTTCAGCGGGGAAGGAACGCCTGCCAGGTACTGCGTGCCTATGATCTGATTGTATGGAAGGCGGAGGATGAAGAGAATCTTTACGTTGCTCTGTTTAATACGATCAACTGGTCTGACTCGTTTGCGGTAAGCTTTAGTCAGCTTGGGATCGCCGGTGCTTTTGATGTGCGTGAACTCTGGACTGGTGAGGAATTATATGGCGTCAGCGGTCAGTTGACAGCCAGAATTGATGCGCATGACGCGAAGCTTTATTGCCTGAAAAAACACTGAAAACGGAAAAATGTTTTGTATTGTCGAAATTCTTATTTTTTTGTGAAAACTATAGATTTATAAAACGTGATGTGCTATTATGTCTCCTGCGAAAAAATGAACAGTGAATCAGGTTGATGTGGACAGGAGGGATGATATGCCGAGGCATTTGCTTGGACATCGATACGCACAACAACAAAAGCTGCAGCAGGAAACAGTACAGCAGGAAACAAAAACGATACAACAGGAAATGATACAGCGGGAAACGGCGCAGAAAAATAAGATTCGCGGCCGAAAGATGCGTCTGATAATACAGGAAAAACTGAAGAATCCGTTTGCAGAGAAACTGTCACGGATAAAGGCGAATCCGAACTATGACCGGAAGATTGCAATTCTGAATCGCTTTTCGATTCTTTTCCACGCGCTTCTGGCCTGCGTGATCTGCTTTATTATCGAATGGGTTTCCAGGCACTCTTTTGTAGAAGCGTGCAAATTTATGGTAGACCGCAATCTGGTCTTCCTTTACAATGCCTTTCTGGTGTGGACGACTCTGATGGTTGTATACATATTTAAACGGCGGATGGCTGCGCGTGTGTTTATCAGTGTATTCTGGCTTTTTCTGGGTGTAGGCAACGGCATCGTTCTGGCGAACCGGGTGTCACCGTTTGGCTGGACAGATCTGACAATGGTCGGAGATCTGCTGACGATGAAGAGCAATTATTTTACGGACTGGCAGGCTGTTATCGCAATTGTTGTTGTAGCGCTGCTTTGTCTGATGCTGATAAGGCTGTGGATAAAGGGACCGGAATATCAGGGACGGACGCATCGCCTTTCAGGGGCTTGTATGTTAGTGGTGGTAGCGGCACTCGTGGTACCGGGGGTGACGGACGCCGCCAAGAGCAGCAATGTTCTGACAGAATATTTTTCCAATCTGGCGCAGGGGTATAAAGACTATGGGTTTGTTTATAGTTTTACCTCAAGTGCACTGGAT
>JAJBVF010000012.1 GCA_020859965.1 Clostridiales bacterium | reverse complement strand
TATGATAATATTCCGCTTTGTATTCTCCGAACGGTTGAGCCGCATAAATCCTTCCCTTCTGTTGAACGGCGGATATGTATATCACAGATTTGCAGCAGTCTGTGATAAACGCTATCCGCCTTTTTCCTGTACGCAATTCTCCTTTAACCGACCGTATTTAAATATGCGGCAACAAACGCAGTCACTGTAAACAATCCCATAGTCAGAATAAGCCGCAGCCGGATCAAATGCATGTGGTCCGTATCCTCCTGCCCGGAAAAATCCTTGAGTGCGTATTTCGGATGCTTAAACAGGAACTGTGCCAGCATTATGGTGACAAATGCAGAAATCAATGTATTAATATTGGGTCCCGGCAGCACGTCCAAAATCGTCACTTTAATCGAATTCAGGTCAAAGACTCCGCTCCAGGCCAGATAGCGCAGCATATTAACGTCCGCGTTTTGTGGAAATGCCGTTGGATAAAGAAAATGAAGTACAACAGCCGCCAATGCGTCCAGCCAAAAAAACTTGTCCAAATGAACATTGATAAACATGCTCAGAATCCAGAATGGCGCAAGAAAGATCAGCCACTGGGGATGCCAGGAACTCAGGAAAGTAAACAGGATAAAGCACGCGCCGCAGCTAAGATAAAGCGTCCAGGCGATTTCCTTTTGCGGGTTATCCACATGCAGAAAATAAGCCCAGACAGCGATTATTCCACACCCGACAAAAAGCAGGTTCACCGAGCTAAAGGAAATCGTGCCAACGGAAACAGAGGTTGCGTAATCTAGAGCCGTAAATCCCAACACACTGCTCTGAAAGCCCGGCGAAGAGCGATAAAGCACGTATGACAAACCAAGCGGAAGCGCAGCAGGAATACCATAGACGATGATGCGTGGAACCCGCTTCTCCCGCACCAGTAACAGAATCAGGAAAATAAGCAGCGAAAAATATTTAAAGCTCATCGATATCCCGAAAAGCACCGCAAAGCGCCACATATCCTGCTTCTGGTTACGGTAATAATAATACATACCCCAGAGCATGAAGAAAACAGTAAAAATATCACATTGCGCAAAAATAAACTGGCTGTAAAAGCAGGCTGGCATGGTCATAAAAGCATACATGGCAATCTTTGCTTTTCGCTCGCCAAGTCCGATTTCTTTACCAAGCAGGTAAAACAACCGGCAGCTGCCAATATAAAAAAGCAGCGGAAGCAGCTTGTACCAGACAGTAAAAAGCAGCCGGAAATCATTCACATCAGACGGTGCCGCTACTCCAAGCAGCTTCAACGGCAGAATCCAGACCGCAAACAACAGAAACGTACTCGGCATATAATTTGCCCCGTATCCGCCCGTCCATTCGACAGCATTGTCATAAAAATTCAGAATTCCATCATACATCAGCCAGGATCGGTTGCCGGTCACCAGAAGATCCGGATGCACATAACTGACAAAGCAAAAACCAGCCAGAATCAGAAACAGCACCCAGTCAATGTTTGAAAAGCAATCGCTGCGGGCATACAGAGCTTTTAAACTATTTTTTCCATGCAGAAGCTTCTGTTTTACTTTCATAAAATTCTCCAATCTGTCTTTCCATGCACTTCGCAATCTGTAGTCTGTCAGGATAAACCAGATACCATTCCACCGCTTTCTCTACAGCATTTTCCGGCGTCCACACAGACGTCCAACCAAAGGTTCGTGCCAGCTTCCCGCAATCGAGCATCAACGCCCCCGCCTCTGCCGGTCCGCCGTCAGGTGCATTCTTCCAGCGCACCTGCTTTCCTGTGCGGGAGTTCCAACACTCACAGAAGCACTGCACCAGTTCCCGGACCGTCCTGCTGCCTCCGGGCGCCGGACCGATATTGTAGCTGCCCGAGAGTTCCGGATCGTCGTATTGCCGCCGCGCAATCATCAGATAAGCGCTGACCGGCTCCAGCACATGCTGGAACGGCCGCACAGATTCCGGATTCCGGATGCAGATCTCCCGCCCGGCCAAAGCTGCCCGAACGCAGTCCGGAAGAATACGGTTCGCGGCAAAATCTCCTCCGCCGATAACATTTCCCGCTCTCACGGTAGAAACAGACACCCTTTTTCCCCGAAGGAAGGACCGCACATAAGCGTCTGTCACCAGCTCTGAGCAGGATTTGGAATTCGAATACGGATCCTGTCCGTTCAATTCATCCTCTTCCCGGAAGAATTCCCCCTTCTCCCGATTCCGGTAGACCTTATCGGTCGTCACATTTATCACAGACCGGACAGAATCCGTCTGCCGCACGCATTCCATAACATTTACCGTACCCATGACATTTACTTCATAGGTATACACCGGCTCCTGATAGGAGGTACGGACAAGCGGCTGTGCCGCCATATGGATCACAATTTCTGGCTTTGTATCTGCAAACACCTGCATCAGATGTGACAAATCACGGATATCTCCGTCTACAGAGCGAACCATATCCCGGACTGGACAGAAGCCAAACAGCGACGGCTCCGGCGGAAGCGGAAGAGAATATCCGGTCACATCCGCACCAAGCTCCTGAAGCAATGTGCACATCCAGCTTCCTTTAAATCCATTGTGCCCTGTAATAAGTACCCGCTTCCCTTTATAAAAATCCGAATCCAAAACCAGAGCGCCGACTTTCGGACTCCATTCCTTTTTTTCTGTCAAATCGACATCCCGTGCCTGAACGTCAGCCATTGGGATCCATCTCCTTTTTCCTGTCAAATCGACATCCCGCTTCAGAAGGTCCTTCATCAGAAGAAATCTCCTCTTCCCCAAAATTAATCCTCTTTTCCTCTACAACAATGGGGCGGTGAATCACACGCGTGTTGATGTTCAATATATATTCTCCCATAATGCCAATAAAAAACAGCTGCAGGCCTCCGATCAGAAAAAGTCCGATCGTAAGCGGTGCCATCCCGGCAGTAAATTCATACCAATGGGTCAGTTTCAGCACCAGATAGACGATTCCGATGACAAAACTAATGATAGAGCAGATAATTCCCACAAAAGTACAGATGCGCAAACCAACCTTTGTATAAGAGGTAATACTCAGCATCGCCGCGTCGTAAAGAGTATAAAAATTGTTGTGTGATTTCCCTGCCCGGCGCAGCGGCTGCTCATATGTCACCGTCGTCAGATTGTATCCCGCGCCATATTCCGCCACAATCCCGCGCACAAACGGAAGCGGGTCATCCAGCTGGCGTAAAAGAGCGATAAACGTCTTATCATAGAGTCCAAAACCAGTGAAATGCTCGATCATCTGCACATCTGACATTCCACGGATCAGCTTATAATACATAGTGCGCAGAAAATAGATGAATGGATTTTCCCGGCTGGAGGTTTTCACGCCGCTCACAATCCGGTGTCCCTGTTCCCATTCATGCACAAAACGCGGAATGACCTCCGGCGGATCCTGAAAATCACAGCACATCGTAATCGTACAGTCCCCGCTCGTCTCACACATGCCATGGAACGGAGAATTAAACTGTCCAAAATTTGTCACATTAAAGATAGCTTTGATTTTTTTATTCCCGGCACAGAGGTGCTTCAGCTTCCCGCGAGTACCGTCCGTGGAAGCATTGTCAATAAAAAGCAGTTCATAATCATACTGCGGCAGCTCTTCCGTCATAATCCTGATCACCGCTTCACTGATTGGAATCACATTATCTACTTCATTGTAACACGGAATCATGATACTGATTGTTTTCATTTTTCTCTCTTGCTCCTCATCATACCCGTATCTTCTGCTCCCGGTATCCACTCTCACCGGCTTTGCCGGGAAAGCCCGTACCATATCCTCTAAAAGCCACAGCATCCTTCTGCTTCGCTGCGCTATAAGATCACCACAGCATCACTCTGCTTCACATCACCATAAGATTGCTGCGGCATCATTCCGCCCCACGACACCATAAAATCGTGCGCTGGATTCCCTCCTCAAAGGAATATCGGGGAACAAAACCGGTGTCCTTTTGAAGTGCCTCAGAATCCGCACACAGATGCATTACCTGCCGGGATCCGTATTCAATCTCCCCGAATCCCAACGGCAGTGCCGGATCAATGCAGTCTCGCAAAATCCGAATGTAATCAGCGAGCGGGCGGGCAATGCCGCTCCCGACCGGATAGACACGCCCGGAGACACCGTTTTGAGACAACAGATAAAGCGCATACGCAGCGTCATCACTGTAAAGATAATCCCAGAGCTGCTCTCCTTTTGTCAGAGCCGGTTTCCGGCCTTCTAGCAGTGAGCGGATGACAGTCATGATCATCGTATTTTTCCCATCGCACGGTCCGTAAACGCTCAGTACCCTCGCCCAGATATGCTCTATTCCAAGCTGCTCACACAGCGCACGGCTCATCTGACCGGCACAGAGCTTTGCCATCCCATAGCCGGACTCCGGCCACGCAGGAGTATCCGGTGCAAGCTTCTGATCCGTCCGGCCATATTCTGCCTGAGAGCCAACGCCTATGAAACGTCTGCACCCCAGCAAAGACGCGGCACGCACCGCATCCAGAGTATATTGAATGTTGTCCGCCTGCACATGCATCTGATCCCGTTCGCTTCCAAAAGTCCCGGCCCATCCGAGATGAAAAAAAACGTCATATCCGCTCTCTCCAATGAGCCCCGGAAGATCTTTCAGCTCGTCGAGATCACATTCCACGACACAAAACATCCCGGAAGAAACATCCTGCGAACCGCATGTCCGCAAATCACCAGACCGGGCCGGTGCTCTGTCCGGCCGCAGTATGTCCGAACAGTCTTCGCTTTGATTTCTCTCAGGAAACAGTCTGGAAAATTTCAGATATTCCCGCCGCCGCGATCCTCTGCGGCACACAGCCGTGACCGACATGCCCTGCGCCACGCATTCGCGGATGAGCGCAGTCCCGATAGCTCCAGTCGGGCCGGTAATTATCACCTTTTTCATGTCAGAGTGCCTCAACGCTTTTACGGATTCCCTCATACTCCTCCCGGCTCAAAAACGGAGACATGTCGTCGATCGGCGGCGACACGATCCGCCCGTCAGGCAGAACCTTTGAGGAAATCTTCGGTTCAAAATTCTGCGAAGGATCCAGCACGACTTCGCAGAAAGCAGGACCTTCCATCCGCAGAATTTCCTCCGTCGTTTCGCGTACTTTTCTCACATCATCGATCCGCCAAAACGGAATCCCGTAAGCGCCGGCAATCTTTTCCGCATCCGGAAAGCTGAGTCCGTTCCCATCGCAGACTCCGACCAGCGACGGTCCAAAAGCATTCGTCTGCGACTGCCGGATGGAATGATATCCATTATTATTCAGATAAAACAGCTTAATATTCAAATGATTGTAAACCACCGTCTGCAGTTCCTGAAGATTCATCTGGAAGCTGCCATCGCCGTCCAGGCACACAATCCGGCGACCTTTCTGCGCGACTGCCGCACCAATTGCGGCGGGATACCCGTACCCCATTGACGCGCAGCCGGAATTGGCAAAGATAATCTGTCCTCTCTTTGGCTCGCAGGCCTG
>JAJBVF010000051.1 GCA_020859965.1 Clostridiales bacterium | reverse complement strand
GAATTATGGCGCTTGGACAGCTGGCCGGTGAAGCAGCATCTGCAATCTTCTGTGCGGGCTGTATGTACTATCTGAACAGGCAAACCACTTCGCAAAAGTCACTCCCCCACATACAGATCCGTTTTCTTCGCCAGACGCTTTCCGTATCTCTTCCGCTTGCTCTGAATCGTATGCTGATGTGCATCCTGCAGGCCGTCGAAGCTTCCCTGCTTCCACAGATGCTGCAGCGCTCCGGTTATACTTCCAGAGAGGCGCTGAGTATCTACGGCACATTCACCGGGATGGCATTGCCACTGATCTTTTTTCCGACAGCCATCACCTCATCACTTGGAATGCTTCTTCTGCCAACCGTTTCAGAAGCGCATGCGCTCCGTCATCAGGACCGGATCTCTTACACCACCAATGCAACGTTTCTGGGTAGCTTTCTGCTCGGAAGCTTCTTTTTAGGCATGTTTCTGTTGTTTGGTGAACAATCCGGAAACCTCATCTTTCACAGCAATCTGGCCGGAATCTATATCCGACAGCTTGCGCTGATCTGTCCACTGATCTATATTAACACATCCATGATAAATATCCTGCACGGACTTGACCGTTCCGCTTCCATCCTCCTCTGGAATATGGCAGGCTTTGCTCTGCGCCTGTCCGGCATCCTGATGCTTGTACCAGAGTACGGAATGACCGGTTATCTGAGCGGCCTCATGGCTGATCAGCTCTTGCTTTCCATCTGCATCCTTTTTTCTCTGCGCCGTTTGAAGCTTTTTACGGTATCCATCCCGGATACCCTCACGCAAATGCTGCTTCCGGCTTTGTCCGGAGGTGCCATAGTTTTTGCGTCCTCCGCTATCTTTCCGTCAAAAATCCCCGCCCTGGTGCATCTGCTTCTGGGCGGGGTGATCTACAGTATCTTATTTCTGCTCACGGCACTGTTTTTTTCGGTGCCGAAAAAGCAGCGCGCCAGACTCTTCCAAAGCCTGCATTCAGCCCTGCGTCAGAATTGATCTGACATGGCTGATTTCCTCTGGTGTGGCCTTTGCAGCCGGTACATAATACTGCTTGCTTCTCGCGATCTGGTAAATCTCTTCCTGGGACTGTTCACACTGATTGCGGAACTGTTTTAATGTCTGCTTCAGCTGCGCGTTTTCTGTCTGCGGAATCATCTCGCCGTAACGTCCAAGCTCACTGTTGATTCCCTCCAGCGTGTCTGATACCATTGTCTTCTCATCCATGTTCGTTACCTCCTGATATAAGGATCTGCCGATCAATCACTTAAAATGTTGTATTCCGACAGTTCCTGAGACGAATTTTCACTAACTCTTCCTCATTTCGCATGGCCGGAAGTGGAGCTTCCCGGCTTTTTCTCCTCTGGGAAAAACTATTCCATAGTTTGCATAGGCCGGCGGTGGAACTTCCGAACCTTTTCTCCTCTGAAAAAAACTCTTCCACACTTTGCATTGGCCGACAGCTTCCTGCCGCCACCACCGTACGAAATATCACTGCAGGAATTGCCTCACTGCAGGAACTGCATCAGCTGCTGTTTACTCTGCATTGCGGACTGCGCTGATTTCTGGAAAAACTGCTTCACTCCCGGATCAGTAGCCTGCTCAGCATAAGCCTGCATCTTACAGTGAGTCGTAGAAAATCCGCCGATCAGATGACGAAGATTCTGCAAATCAAGCTCTGAAATTTCATTCATAAAAATTTCCTCCTTTTCTGCGTCTGATCTGACGCCTCGCTTCCAGACGAATCCAATCGCCTGAAATACGATGCATCCCCAGTATGCCCCGAAAAGGAGGAAATTATGCTTCAACACTATTTTGTTTTAAAACTGTAATGCAGTTCAGAGTTCAGTGAAAAAACATTCAACAGCCCGCAAGCCAGTCATACATCTCTTCATATTTTCTTGCGGAACTGTTCCATGAATAATCCATCGCCATACCACGGTCGATCAGCTTATTCCACTCACGCTTCTTGCTGTGATAAACCTCCATCGCATGCTGTATCGTATAGTACATCTCATGCGCATTGTAATTTGCAAAGCTGAATCCGGTGCCGGTGCTCTCGTACTGATTGTACGGCTGAACCGTATCTTTCAGTCCGCCCGTCTCCCGAACGATCGGAACCGTGCCATAGCGCAGACTGATAATCTGAGAAAGCCCGCACGGTTCAAACAGCGACGGCATCAGGAATGCATCACACGCAGCGTAAACCTTGTGAGAAAGAGCCTCCGAATAAAAGATATTTGCAGACACCTTCCCCTGATATTTCCACGCAAAATGCCGGAACATATTCTCATACTTCTCATCGCCAGTGCCAAGAACTACGATCTGAATATCATTCTGGCACATCTCATCCATCATATGAGCGATCAGATCAAAGCCTTTCTGGTCCGTCAGGCGAGATACAATGCCAACCATAAACCGGGAATCATTCTGTTCCAGACCAAGTTCACGCTGCAAAGCCCTCTTATTCTTAATCTTCTCTTTACGGAAATTTTTCGCATTGTAATGATGATCAATCAGCGGATCTGTATCAGGATTCCACACATCATAATCAATGCCATTTACGATTCCGCGCAGACTGTTCGAACGCGCACGCATCAGACCATCCAGACGCTCTCCGTAGAATGGCGTCTTAATCTCTTCCGCATAAGTATCGCTCACAGTAGTGACCGCATCCGCATATACAATGCCACCCTTCAGGTAATTGGCATCACCATATGCCTCCAGCTTATCCGGTGTAAAATAATATGACGGAAGCCCTGTCAGATCCCGTACCGTCTTCACGTCCCAGACGCCCTGGAACTTAAGATTGTGAATCGTGATCACAGACTTGATCCCACGATAAAACTCATTCTCAGGGAACTTATCTTTCAGCATAACAGGGATCAGGCCCGTCTGCCAGTCATGGCAATGTACGATATCTGGTCTGAAACCAATCGAAGGCAGTGCAGACAAAGCAGCCTTTGAGAAAAACGCAAACTTCTCAATATCCTGATAAATATTCCCATATGGCTTAGAGCCGGAGAAATAATATTCATTGTCAATAAAATAAAACTGAACACCATCATACTGCATTTCCAGTACGCCCACATACTGAGATCTCCATCCGAGATCCATATAGAAATGCGTAACGTAATTCATCTTGCTTTTCCACTCTTCGCTCATACACATATACTTCGGAAGAATCACACGGCAATCGTACTTTTCCTTATCGAAGCATTTGGGAAGAGATCCTACTACATCTGCAAGCCCGCCTGTTTTAATAAATGGTGTAGACTCAGATGCGACAAATAAAATGTTTTTCATTGTAATCCTCCAACAACATTATGGTTGAAATTGTCTTATCTATTCTCAAGAAGCTGCTTCAGTTCTTCAACGGTAATCTTCTGCGCTTTGATCAGCTTCAGCATTTCTTTCTCCTGAGCTTCCGCTTCTGCTTTCTTTTCTGCATCCAAAATTATCTCCAGCTCATTCTGAAGCTCTTCCTTCTGGTTCGTCAGCTCGGCAATTTTATTCGCATACCCGGTGATTTTCTCATCCAATGCTTCCATCTTTGCCATGATCAGTTCTTTCCTGGATCTTCTTTCACGCGCCACTCCCACGCCCTCCTTATCTGGTTTTCTGGTAAACAATAATCTCACGTTTACAATACTATAAAATTATAGAGCAAAACAGGAAAATTGTAAAGACACTAATGGAAAAATCTGCCTGTCGTCTGCTTTCGCAGGCATACGGTCTCCGCATCTGCAAAAATCTTCTATCTATACTCACCCCAGTGCCACATCCAGCACCATCATCAGTGCAAAGCCAAACGCAAATCCTATGGTTCCAAGATTACTGTGCTCGCCTTCAGAAGCCTCCGGAATCAATTCTTCTACCACTACATACAGCATCGCTCCCGCCGCAAATGATAACAGATAAGGCAAAAATGGCGTCACAAACCGTGAGAGCAATATTGTAATCACAGCACCTGCCGGTTCAACAATTCCCGACAGCATCCCATACAGAAACGCCCTCGGACGGCTCATATCTCCGCTACTTCGAAGCGGCAGACTGATCACAGCACCTTCCGGAAAGTTCTGAATCGCTATTCCAACTGACAATGCCAATGCTCCCGCAGCCGTAATCTGTGTCTGCCTGGAAAACATACCGGCAAATACCACGCCGACCGCCATTCCCTCTGGAATATTATGAAGAGTAACAGCAAGCAAAAGCATTGTTGTCTTCGGCAACCCGCAGCTCATACCCTCAGCCTTATCACTGTCCAGATGCAAATGCGGTATCAGCATATCCATCAACAGCAGAAAAGCAAAGCCAAATGCCAGGCCGACCAGAGCAGGAACAAATGCAAGCTTTCCCATGTTCTCCGACATTTCCATAGACGGAATCAAAAGAGACCATACAGAGGCCGCTATCATGACACCAGAAGCAAATCCCAGAAGAGACTTTTTCAGTCCGGCTTTTAATTCATTTTTCAGGAAAAACACACATGCTGCTCCCAGAGTAGTTCCCGCAAAGGGCAGCAGTAATCCGGTTAATAAACTGATCATCATCGAATCTCCTCCCATAGCCTGAGCCGGCTACTCTTTTAACAACAGTCTTATAATCATTTTATGCAGAAAGGAATGATATATTTCATAAAACATTTGTAAAGCAGTAATTAGGATAATCCTGGCTCGTCTGTTAATTTATCACAAGATCCTTCAGTTTACGCTTCGGTACATAGTGAATATCATTTTCATCACGATAATAATTTGTGGCCTCGTCAGAATCAATCTCTGTAAGAACAATCGTCTCTGCCGGTTTTCCAATTGCCACCACAAGAAGCGGTGCAAGGAATTCCGGCAAATTCAAAGCTTCCGAGATCTTTGCCGGGCTGAAACTGCCAATCATACAGCCTCCTAACCCCATTTCCGTCGCAGCAAGAAGAATCGTCTGTGCGACAGCTCCTACATCACGGCTAAAACGGGAAAGCGATTCCCAGACACGTGTATCCTGACAGATCACAATAAAGGCAGTCGGGTACATTCCTTTGTGCGGAAGTTCCAGATCCGGCAGTCCTTTGGCCCAGCCGGTCAGCGACTGGATCCGATCCACATCCTCTTTCTCATATGCCAGATAATAACGTAGCGGCTGCATATGCACACTTGATGCTGTCAGGCGAGCACAGTCCACCATTTCCAGCAATTCCTCACGAGTAACCTTCCGGCTTTCGTCATACCCGCGATAGCTGCGGTTCGCCTTCACAAGTTCTTTCAGATTCATTTCCTTATTCCTCCTTCTAAGAATATACATTTTATTCTAGCAGAAAAGCACGGTTCCATACAAGTATTTTCCAGATATAATAACGTCTCCTTTCCCGGCTCTGCGATCGAGTATGAGACAGCTTTTTGCCTCATACTCGGCCCGTGCGGGCTGCGTACGGCGATAGCCGGAAAATTCCTACCGCAGCCCTCCAGATCAAAAAAAGCACTTAAGACCACACCAACTTAA
>JAJBVF010000241.1 GCA_020859965.1 Clostridiales bacterium | reverse complement strand
GTATCTATGATGAGCTGGTGCATTTAAGAGACGAGATGGGGAAAAAGCTCGGGTATGAGGGATATACAGAGCTTGGCTATTACCGGATGGGAAGAAACTGTTATACCAAAAAAGATGTCGAGCAGTTCCGCAAAGCAGTAAGGGAATACCTGGTGCCGGTGGCGGATGAGATTTACCGGGAACAGGCAAAACGTCTGGGGAAAGAGTATCCGATGAGTTTTGCCGACAATGCGCTGGAATTCCGCTCCGGGAATCCAAAACCATGCGGTACGCCGGAAGAAATCCTGGAGCAGGGCAGAAAATTCTATGACGGGCTTTCACCGGAAACCAGCGCCTTTTTCCGCATGATGCTTGACAATGATCTGCTGGATGTATTGAGCAAGGAAGGAAAAGAGGGCGGCGGCTACTGCACCAGTATTCCGGATTATGGCGTGCCGTTTATTTTCGCAAATTTTAATGGAACGCAGCATGATGTTGAGGTTGTGACACATGAGGCGGGACACGCCTTTGCTTATTATATGAACCGTGACCGTGTGCCGATGTCGACCTGCTGGCCTGGCATGGAAGCGTGTGAGGTGCACTCGATGTCAATGGAATTTCTTTCCTGGCCGTGGGCAGAAGGATTTTTTGAGCCAGCCCCACGCGAAGCGTATCGAAATGGGGCTGGCGACCTGCCGTCGAGCGAAGCGAGGGGGCGTTTCCACGGAGAAGACACGCGCAAATTCCTGTACAGCCATCTTTCCGGAGCCCTGACCTTCATTCCTTATGGTACAATGGTCGACCATTTTCAGCATATCGTTTATGAAAAGCCGGACATGACGCCGAAGGAACGCCATGGTGTCTGGAAGGAACTGCTTGGCATTTACATGCCATGGATGAAGCTGGATGGTGAAATCCCGTTCTATGCGGAAGGTGAGGGCTGGCAGAGACAGCATCATATTTATTCCTTCCCGTTCTATTATATTGATTACTGTCTGGCGCAGACGGTGTCGCTGGAATTCTGGGCGATGATGCAAAAGGAGCTTCGGGAGCAGGAGCCGGATGCAGCGCATGTGTCGATTCCGGACACCTGGTCACACTATATGGCTTATACAAAGCAGGGCGGCAGCCGCGTATTTACCGAACTTCTGGCAAACGCGGGACTGGAAAGCCCGTTTGATGAATCCTGCCTGCGCGGAGTGTGCGCGGAAGCAAAGGAATGGCTTGCCGGATTTGATCTGACGGGGATTGCGTAAAATGTGTCATGGAGTCGGACTTTTGCCCCTGAAATCATGGGACTTGAGCGGTTAAGAGAGGAATATTCAGAAGAATGGAAAATCGACAACAGGAACCGAAGAGAAAAGGCAGGCGCGCTTATCTGGATGAGTATGAAAAAGATGCTTCCGGGCGCTATGTTTATATGGGAAAGACGTTTGCGTGGAAGAGTCCGCGGAAAGCGTCTTTGACAAAACTCTGGCTGCTTTCACTGGCAGCATTTGCCGCGCAGATCGGAGCGGGATGTGTCCCGGACGTGGGGATGAACGGGCGTGCCTGGGTGTTGCTCCCATATGTCGCCGCGCTTGCTGCTTCGGTGTCCCTCGTCTGGTGAAATTACACACTGGCGGACGGTGGAGAGACAGTGCCGGAGCATGTTTACAAAAAGAGCGTAGAAGCACTTCCTTTCCGGGCATCGCTGACGGCGGTTTTTTCTGCTGCTGCCGTTGCGGGAGAGCTGGTAAACCTGTTCTGGAAAAGCCAGTATGATGGAAGTATCCTGGGTGCGGTACTGTACATTCTGGCAGAGGCAGTTGGACTGACATTTGCAATATTGTTGCGAAAACAGGTTTTGAAACTGGAATGGGAAGAGAAGAAAGATAAAAATTGACTTTTTTGCGGTGCTGTACTATACTGAATTTATTCTTAAAAAGCGACAATCCGGATGAAAATGCATCATTTTCAAGAGAGATTTTATTCAGAAAACAGCTGGATTTGTTGTTTGTGGGATAAATTCCAAAGGAGGATAATTAAGTATGAAAAGAAGAATCAGACAGTTCCTGTCAATGGCTCTTACTGCATCTATGGTTTTGGCGCTTCCGATGGGCGCTTTGGCTGAAGATGGGGGGGGCTGAGACGGAGACAGAAGTCAGTGCAGAGAGCACAGACGGCGAGACTCTGGTCGCTTCTGTGACCGGACTTGAGCAGAAGTTTTCCCCGTTTTTTGCAGCGAGTGTGGATGACGTAAATGTCACTGACATGACGCAGGCATATGTGATGTATGTAGACCGTGTGGGAGATCCGGTGCTGAACGGCATTGAGGGTGAGACTCGCAGCTACAATGGCACAGACTACACGTATTATGGCACATCTGATATTGTGATCACGGAGAATGAAGACGGCACGGTTACCTATGCTGTGAACATGCGTGATGACATTCAGTTCTCGGACGGCACCTATGCCGACATCGATGATGTGATTTTCGCTATGTATGTATATCTGGATCCGACCTATGACGGATCTACGACGCTGTATTCCTGTCCGATCGTTGGTCTGGAAGAGTACCGCAGCGGTATGGACTCTCTCTACAATCTCCTGATTGCAGCGGGTGAGGACAACACAGACTTTACTTATTGGACGGAAGAGCAGCAGACCGCGTTCTGGAGCGAAGGCCTTCCTGCAGCGGGAGCAGCATTCGCGCAGTCGATCGTGGACTATTGTCTGACCAACTATCTGGATGACGACTATGCTTCCTATATCGGCAGCACGGCGGAAGAAATCTCCGCAAATGAAGGGCTGCAGGTTGCATTTGGTATGGTAATGTGGGGATTTGCGAACGGCATCAATGACGATGGACTGTTTGAGGATGTCCTTGGCAATACCTATGATATGGCAAACGGCGTATATCCGACCACAGCAGATTACTGGGCAAATATGACAGCTTCCTATGCGGATGAGAGTGGTGTGACGGATTATGTGACTATGAGCGACACAGAGGCTGCTTCAAGCGGACTGTTTACCTACCTTGACAGTGCTTACACGGTAGGTATCTCGACGGAGAATTCCGCGGATTCTATCTCCGGTATCGTTCGTACAGGCGATTACAGCATGGAAGTTACCACTTCTGAGTTGGATGCGACCTTTATCTATCAGCTGGCAATTCAGATCGTACCGATGGCTTACTATGGAGACGAGAGTCTGTATGATTATGACAACAATTCCTTCGGTTTCACCAAAGGTGATCTGAGCGGCATCAAGGAAAAGACAACCTCTCCGATGGGTGCAGGTCCGTATATCTTTAATGAATATTCCAATGGCGTTGTTTATATGGAAGCGAACCCGTACTATTTCAAGGGCGAGCCGGCTACCAAATATCTGAACTTTGTAGAGATTACTTCTGAGGATGATAAGGTTTCCGGTATCACGACCGGCACAATTGATATCGCGGATCCGTCTTATTCTGCTGAGAGAGCGGATGAGATCAAAGGCAACAATGCAGATGGAGAACTGACCGGTGAGACGATCACGACTTATCTGTACGACTTCCGTGGTTATGGCTATATCGGTATCAGCGCGAACCGTGTGAAGGTTGGAGATGACCCTGCTTCGGATGAGTCCAAGGCTTTGAGAAAGGCACTTGGCACGATCCTTGCTGTTTATCGTGATGAATCTGTCGATTCTTATTACGGTGAGACCGCATCGATTGTAAACTATCCGATTTCCAATACGAGCTGGGCTGCTCCGCAGGTGACAGACGATGGCTATCAGGTAGCTTATTCTGTAGATGTAAATGGTAATGCAATCTATACCGATGATATGAGTGTAGACGACAAGTATGCGGCTGCATTGGAAGCAGCGCTTGGTTACTTTGAGGCAGCCGGCTATACGGTTGAAGATGGCGTGATCACGGCTGCTCCGGAAGGCGCTTCTCTGACCTATACCGTACACATCGGCGCAAGCGGAAGCGGTGATCATCCGTCTTTCCTGCTTCTGAGTAATGCATCTGAGGCTCTGGCTTCAATCGGCATCACGCTTGATATCAACGACCATGCAAACGCAAGCGAGCTTTATGCGGCATATCAGTCTGATGAGGCAGATCTGTGGGTAGCTGCATGGCAGGCAGGCACAGACCCGGATATGTATCAGCTGTATCACAGCGAGGGCTCTACAAACTATTACATGATCAGTGATGAAGAACTGGATGAGCTGATCCTGGCTGCACGTCAGACCACAGACCAGACCTTCCGTAAGAGCCTCTACAAGAGCGCGATGGAGATCATCATGGACTGGGGTGTGGAGATTCCGGTTTACCAGAGAAGTGAGATGTTTGTTGTTTCTACCGAGCGTGTTAATACTGAGACGATTACGACAGATATGACTCCATACTGGAGCTGGATGTCAGAGGTAGAGACCATTGAGATGAACTGATTCAGGGGCCGCTGTACGATCTGAATTGAGCAGAGAGTTTTAAACTGAATCAAAAGGGTGATTCGCCTGTGTGTGACCATGACGGCCGCACACAGGCGAAACTGTATATGATGCGCAGGGTCGGGAAAGAAATTTTGCGGTTGAGGCCGAACTCGGCCCGCGCAGCGAGCAGGAGTCGATAAGCCGCCTCCTGCTCGATTGATAATAACAAAGAGGAGGCAGTATGCGAAAATACATTATTAAGCGTATCTTGTTATCCGTTTTGATCCTGATTCTGGTGGCCTTTATCATCTACGCTCTGATGCGCTGTCTGCCTACTTCTTATGTGGAGTCAATGGCGATGCAGCGGTCGACCACGCCGGGATCAAAAACCTATGAGGAATGGCTGGAACAGCTGAATGCCCAATATGGGCTGGATAAGGGAATCATCCAGGGCTTCATCGGATGGTGCGCACAGGCAGTGCGCGGCAATTTCGGCGACAGCTGGAAGTTTACCGTTCCCGTTACAGAAAAATTCTTTGAAGTAATTCCGGTATCCGTGGCGATGGCCGGTGCTGCTTTTCTTCTGGAACTGCTGATCGCGATTCCTTTTGGAGTGATCGCAGCGGTCAGACAGTATTCCAAGACCGATTATGCGATCACCACAGTCTCACTGATCGGTATGTCACTTCCGACTTTCTTTTTTGCGGCTTTGCTGAAGCTGATCTTTTCTGTGAAGCTTGGCTGGTTTGACCTGACAGGTCTGGTAGGCAGAAATTATGCACAGCTGGATTCCTGGGGAAAATTCTGGGATATGGCTTATCATCTGGTGCTCCCGATCCTTACCTTGGTGATCGTATCCATTGGATCCCTGATGCGCTATACCCGTACAAATATGCTGGAAGTCCTGAATTCAGACTATATCCGCACCGCGCGCGCAAAAGGACTCTCGGAAAGTAAGGTCATTTATCACCATGCATTTCGCAATACGCTGATTCCGCTGGTGACGATCATCGGCTCGTCGCTTCCGGGCCTGTTTTCCGGTGCGCTGATCACGGCAACCCTGTTTTCGATTCCAGGTAGCGGCTATATTTCTTCTCAGGCGATGGAGGCCGG
>JAJBVF010000253.1 GCA_020859965.1 Clostridiales bacterium | reverse complement strand
AATAATTCTGTCAACGTTTAATGAATATTATACAGAAATTTTATAAATTTTATGTAGAGTATGATAGGAAACGGGGATTTTTGCGAAAATTTTCCGGAAAAGCTGGATATCAAAGTGTAACAGTGGTATGATGATGCCAGGATTTCGAGAGGCGCCGAATGTCCAGTGAATGTGTGTTTTCTGAAGAATTGCTGAAGGCGCGGATAAGATCGAAGTGCGAAAAAACCGCAGGCATCATCGATTGAGAAGATTAATGATCCGCAAAATATAAGGAAGGAAATCATTATGGCAAAGCGCAATGCCCGCAATACCCGCAGCCGGATCGTACAGGCGGCCTGGGAACTGTTTTACGAAAATGGATATGATGCGACGACGGTGGATGAGATCGTAGAGCGTTCCGGGACTTCAAAGGGATCTTTCTATCACTATTTTGCCGGA
Source organism: Clostridiales bacterium (assembly GCA_020859965.1). Taxonomy (GTDB): domain Bacteria; phylum Bacillota; class Clostridia; order Lachnospirales; family Lachnospiraceae; genus Choladousia. The sequence continues at coordinate 5,065 of JAJBVF010000253.1, read as the reverse complement.
AAGGATGCGCTGCTCAGTTCTCTGTCTACGCTGTTTGATGAGAAGTATGAGGAGCTGAAAGCGAATATGCCGGCGGATATGAACAGCTTTGATCAGCTGATCTACCTGAACCGTGAGCTCTTTTTTATGATTGAGAATTCTGTTTCTCTGGAGCTGCTCGCGCGCCTGCTTTCTACGCAACTGGTCACCACCAGTGAGAAACACCTGATGGATCACAACCGCTATTATTTCCGGCTGCTTCGCAAGATCTGCATGGAAGGACAGCAAAAAGGAGAATTGAGAGGAGATATTTCCGTAAATGAAATGGTTCGCAGCTACGCGATTCAGGAGCGGGCACTGATGTATGACTGGTGTATCTGCGGAGGCAATTATTCTCTGAGCCAGTATTCCTCCCAGCAGCTTCCGCTCATTCTCGGGTATCTGAAAAAAGAATAATACTCAAGTGTTGAAGAGCAGAAGAGAGCATGTTCAGTCCGGTATCGCCATTATGCATTTTGGTTTGTATTCCATATTTATAATAGTATAGACTGCAGTCTACATAAAAATGCTGATTTTTTCAAGAAAAAAATAAGGAAAATCAGCAATTTTTGTTTTTGAATAGTATAAACTAGATTCTGTGTTGTGGTCTGTTTTTTGATGGTGTATAATGTCAAAATATGTGCAAACGATCAGAGTTGTTTTCGTTTACGCAAATGTTACAGAATGAGGAGGAAAATTATGGAGGCAAGGAGTATTGTGATTCTGGTAACGATCGGATTGTACCTGGCGGGTATGATCGGGATCGGTATCCGATTCTCGAAGACGAACAAATCTACGAGTGACTTTTATCTTGGAGGGCGAAAGCTCGGACCGCTGGTAACAGCGATGAGTGCTGAGGCGTCGGATATGAGCGCTTATCTGTTGATGGGGCTGCCGGGCGTTGCTCTGTTGGCTGGTGTACCAGAGGCGGTCTGGACAGCGATCGGTCTGGCAGTTGGTACTTATCTGAACTGGCTGTTTGTGGCAAAACCGATTCGCCGGTATTCCAATCATATCAATGCGACAACGGTTCCGGAATTCTTTTCTAAACGGTATCATGATGACCGGCATCTTCTTTCTCTGTTTGCTGCTCTGGTTATCGTCATCTTTTTTATCCCGTATACCGCATCTGGTTTTAATGCCTGCGGCACGCTGTTTTCCAGTTTGTTCGGGGTAGATTATTTCACCGCTATGATTGTCTGCGCACTGGTAATTACGCTGTATACGACGCTGGGCGGTTTCCTTGCTGCCTCGACTTCCGATTTTATCCAGTCAGTCGTGATGACGATCGCGCTGATCATCGTGATCTTTTTCGGAATCAACGCAGCTGGCGGCTGGTCAGCAGTGGTGTCAAACGCACAGTCAATACCGGGTTATCTGAATCTGACACAGGGCTATGACGCGGCCAGCGGTACGGCTGCTTCTTATAATGCTCTTACGATTGTATCGACACTGGCCTGGGGACTTGGCTATTTTGGTATGCCGCATATTCTTTTACGTTTTATGGCGATCGAGGATCCCAAAAAACTGACGCTTTCCCGCCGGGTAGCAACGGTTTGGGTTGTGATTTCGATGGGCGTGGCGGTGCTGATCGGTATTGTTGGAAACGCAATGATCAGTGCCGGAGCAATCGAAGCTCTTTCCTCATCCGATTCCCAACGGATCGTGATCAAGATCGCGGAGCTGATCAGTACGCATGGTGTGATTCCGGCAATCGTAGCAGGAGTCATTCTGGCCGGAATTATGGCGGCTACCATGTCCACAGCTGATTCCCAGCTTCTGGCGGCGGCTTCCAGTGTTTCTCAGGATATTGTCCGTGATACATTTGGAGTTCGGCTCTCAGATAAAACTTCCATGCTCATCGCACGCTGCACGGTTGTAGTAATTGCGGTGATCGCGATGTTTCAGGCGAGAAGCGAAGGCTCAGTATTTACGATCGTGTCCTTTGCGTGGGCAGGTTTTGGAGCGGCCTTCGGACCGGTCGTCCTGCTGGCGCTATTCTGGAAAAGGAGTAATAAATGGGGCGCCCTGACCGGCATGATCGCAGGCGGTGCGATGGTATTTATCTGGAAATATGGTGTGCGTCCGATGGGCGGCCTTCTGGATATCTATGAGCTGCTGCCGGCGTTCCTGATCGCGATCGTGGTTGATATCGTGGTCAGCCTGGCTACTGGGGAACCGGAAGCCATTGTTATAAAGGAATATGAGGAAGTAAAGGCGATGAAGGACTGATTTTGATGATGCATACCAGGGTCAAAAGGCAGGAATCAGGCGTTTACGCTCAAATTCATGATTTTATGCCCCGCAGCTTTGCTGCGGGGCTGTTTGTTCCTTTAAATCGCGATGCTCTTCCGGGATACCAGTGTCGTCATATACTGTGAATAGACATAGGGAATGTCCGGATTCTGAATGCGCTCTATCAGGCAGTTTGCGGCAGCGATTCCAAGCTGTTCCTTTGGGGTATTGATTGTGGTGAGCGGCGGGATAGTGTGTTCGGATTCCACTATGTTGTCAAAACCAATGATGGAGAAGTCGCTCGGAATCGTATATCCGAGAAACTGAGCTGCGTGCATCAGCTGTATGGCGGTCCAGTCGTTGCCGCAGACATAGAGATCCGGCAAATGCTTCATCGTTCGGAAACGGTCTATGATATAATTGCTGTTGATCAGCTGCTGATCCGTCTCCGCAAGAAATGAGCATTCGACGTCAAGCGACAGGCCGTTCTGCTCAAGCGCTTCGGAGAGCGCGTCGAAGCGTTCCTGAAATCCTTTGCTGACGTTTGTTGAATACAGATCTCCTGCGAACGCAAAACGCTGGAAGCCTTTTTTGACAAGTGTGTTTACAAGGTTGCGGATATGCAGTTTATTTTCCATAGTAATAATATCCAGGCGGCCGAACAGCTTTTCACTGTCACGGGGGAGATCTACGGTTACCGTGGGCAGGCGGTATTTCAATACTGCCTCACAGACACGAGCGTCGCAGATTTCCACAAGAATGATGCCTTTTACAGCTGGATTGTTCAGACTTGCCGGAAATTGAAGCGAGTGCATTTCTGCGTCGTCCATGACGCCGACAGAGAGAGTATAGTTGTGCCGGCTCAGCACCGTCTCGATTCCGTGCATGACATGAACCCAGAAGTTTGAGTAATAGACAGATGCACGCGTGAGAAAGAAAATGATGTTATGCGTCTGAGCGGATGCTTCAGGTACGGAAGAAAATGCCATCTGGTAATTCATCTCCCGTGCTTTTTTTAATACGAGGGTTTTTGTCTTTTCCGAAACGCCCTCTTTGCCGCTTAATACCTTTGCTACAGTATTTCTTTAAATATTCAGTTCCTGCGCAATTGATTTAATGGTACATTTCATACTGATTCTCCTGATGCTGTTTCTTTTCATTATATCCCAAAACACAGAAAAAGTAAATGAAAAATGCACAAAATGCGCAAAAATTTGCATTATAAAAACAAAAGGGCTGAGAAACGCACAAAAATTTGTTGGATTAGTGCAAAATGCTTAAATAAAAATGTTAAAAAAGTGGAAAATGTATTTTTTGGACAAAATCTCTTTGAAAATCTGTGAAAATATGATACGATAAATGCAACGATAAACGTTTATTGGGAAACTAAAAATGAGCAAATAGTGCATAAGTAAAAAGAAAATGCACAATACTACAGGGAGTTTGTATGGGAGATTTGTTTTACAGGCCAGACCATGCGTGGGTGGGAGATCTGATTCCATATTATGAGGATGGGATGTTTTATGCTTTTTACCTGCATGATCCCCGGCTTTGCCCGGATAAATATGCAGAAAATACTACATGGCATCTGGTGACGACGAAAGATTTTAAGAACCTGAGTTATCACGGGGAAGCGATTCATCCGGGCTGCGGGAAACAGCCGGACAAAAATGCTTATACCGGCTCCGTGATCCGGAATACGGACGGAATCTATTATGCTTTTTTCACCGCTTTCAATGAAGAAATCTGTCTGGATGGAAAGCCTGTACAGTCTGTCATGCGGGCGACAGGAAAGGATTTGTACCATCTGGAGACAGATCGGGAATTTCTGCTGACTGCGGACGGCCGGATGTATGAACCTTATGACTGGAGAGACCCTTATGTTTTTTTTCACGAGGGAGAACAGTGCTGGTGGATGCTGCTGGCCGCAAGGAAAAAGGGCGGCGGAGAATTGCGAGGCGGCTGCATTGCTCTGTGTAAGTCAGAGGATCTGACGAACTGGACCTGGGAAAAGCCGTTTTTTGAGCCGCAGATGTATGTGACGATGGAGTGCCCGGAAGTATTTCGTATGGGCGATTACTGGTATTTTGTATTTTCTACCTTCAGCGACCGGTTTGTGACTCATTACAGGATTGCGAAGCAGCCGGAAGGACCGTGGATGATTCCGGAGGATGATGTATTTGATACGCGTGTGAATTATGCGATCAAAACAGCGTCGGACGGAGAGAAACGGTATGCGTTCGGCTGGCTTGCGAGCAGGAAGGGGAACCGTGATTTTGGCAGCTGGGAATGGGGCGGAACCATGATCTTTCATGAGCTTGTACAGAATCCCTCCAACGGAGCGCTGACAGTAAAACCGATCCAGGCCTATCTGGAGCATTATCCCTGTGATGCACCTGTTGAAGAACCGGAGTTCTGGAACTGCAGAAAAACGGACGATGGAGAAGGCGCAGAAGCAGAGATGCTCGGAGCCATTCTCTATGAACTTCCAGAGGACTGCTTTTTACTGGACGTCCGGTTTACGATTGATGAGGCATCTGAATTCGGGCTTGCGCTTCATGTATCAGAAGGACTGGAACGGGGATATTTTCTGAAAATGCTCTCCAGAAACGCGATGATGGCATGGGATCAGTGGCCGAGAGCAGAAAAAGGCTTCTATCAGTGGCAGATAAAGGGAGAGATTCCTTTTCAGCCGGAGACGGTCAGAAGGCTTCCTGAGGGACCGGATTATCATGTCCGGGTGCTGCGGGAAAAGGACATCTGTGTTGTTTACGTGAATGACGAAGTGGCGCTGTCTGCAAGAATGTATGAC
>JAJBVF010000510.1 GCA_020859965.1 Clostridiales bacterium | reverse complement strand
CGAACAATAGAGGTTAGAGATAGACTATACAGTATGATATTGCCATAGTATATGGTACAAAAACAGATTATGTGATCTGCGTCTTTTCCAGCGGGTGCAGTGAATATACAGCAGTATCCGGAATCCGGAAGATTTCTGAGACGGTGTACAATTATCTGAACTAAGATGGTGCAAAATTATCTGGGCCGGAATGACCTGCGATTATCTTAGTTGGGGCCGAGACAGGCAGGCTGTAGAAACGATACATTTATGCATTCAAAGGTTTCTCTTTTTTCATGCGTGTGATCTCTACGAGCGAAAGCTTTGTCATATCTACGAGTACCGTTCGAATGGGATCTCTGCGCAGCAGTCCGTCCAGATAGTTTAGTAATTCTTTGTTGTCTTCCTGCGACTCCATGTTGATAAAGTCGATCAGTATAATTCCGCTGATATTTCTTAGACGGATCTGATGTGCTGCCTCCGCAGCGGCTTCTTTGTTTATCTTGAAAAATGCTTTCTGCCTGTTTTTTTTGCTGCCTTCATATTTCCCGGAGTTGACATCAATCACTGTTAGAGCTTCTGTTGGCTGTATGATGAGATAACCGCCGGATTTCAGCCATACGTGCTCACTCAGGGCTGAGTCGAGCTGTTGTTCCAGTGAGTATTTTTTGTACAGGGGCTGCATGGTGTCCTGATGGAAAGAAAGCCTGGGAAGATCCTCCGGCTGATAGAGAGTCAGGTATTCTCTGGCCTCATGCCAGATAGCTTCATCATCGGTTAAAAATTGTTCCGCCGCCGTTTCGTACAGGTCGGACAGGCGTGATATCCAGGGATTTGGTCTTGACAACACGCAATTGTAGCATACTTTGTGTATCGCTTCTTTGGTTATTGCTTTGTAAGATTTTCTCAGCCGTGCCATATCTTTCTCCAGCGTTTTTTGGTCGATGCCAGACGCGTTTGTCCGAAGCAACCATCCGTAGGGGCGTTCACTGGATTCAGGTTCAATTTCATTTACCAGATGAATGAGTCTTTGTCGTTCCGCCAGGCTGAGCTTTGAAGAAACACTGGTCTGTGTCTTTCCGGTGGTCAGAAGGATATGCTTTCCGTGTAATGTCAGATTAGTCGTTACGGACGGAAATTTTGTCTTTATCGCTTCTCTGGATATCTGGACAAGCAATTCATCACCCATCTGAGGTTTGCCAGAACTTCCTTTTTTTGTATAAACCGGATTTACCAGATCGTTCAGAGGAAGATAGCAGATTGTTCCGGGCGTAATCTCGACGAAAGCTGCACCGATTGTTCCGGAAATATTTTTAATCCTGCCAATATAAATATTTCCAAGGCGCATATCCTGTTGCTCTTCATCGCGTTGAATCTCAACGGCTTTTCCATTTTCAAGCAGGAATGAAAAGACAGAGCCGCGCATTTTACAGATAATATATTGATTCATAGTTCTATTCCCGTACCAAGTTCATCAAGCGGTATAAATTTATGAAGTCCCTCTTCGCTAAAATCAGCATACAGCTCACAGCGGTTAATCTCATATGCAAACGGATCTGGTTCAACATGGAGCTGCTGCATTAGGAACGTATCCATGACAAGCTCCGGTTTTAGATTTGCTGTACTTCCTGAAGCAAGCTTCAGAAAGAGAGTATCATCGGAAGTGACCGACCAGTCGTAAATCATCGGGCGGATATCCACTTCCTTCTCAGAGCGTTTTGTTTTTTTCAAAACAGGAATGCTTTTTCTGGAGAAAAAATCATTCAGATTGCTTTTCCAGGAGGCAGCCGGCTCATGACCGGGACGAAAACGCAACGTATAATCTGCGGCAACAACCAACGTCATGGCTTTGTCTGCCTTTCCTTCCGGTATTTGTATGAAGCGTGTTACCGTGATCCCATCTGCGCCGTTCCGATTCAGAGCATCAATCGCTTCCTGCGATGATACCGGAGTACGCAGTTCGATATCCATATATTCCGCGTCACTGGTAAGACCAATACCAAGAGGCGAGGCAAAAGACATGATCATATGAGGGTTAAAGCCTTCGGTGCAGGCGACATCAATACCGTCTCTGCGGATTGCTTTCTGAAAATATCGCATGATGTCCAGATGCCCGATAAATTTCATGGAACCCTGTTTTGAAAATTTAACCCTTACTTTCAATGCAGACACCTCCTTTGTAGCGGGATACTCCGCAACCCGAACATTTTTGACGGCAATTTGGTGTAATTTCCTCGTCATGAGCTTTTTTCCACTCTTTTTTCAAAAATTCTTTCGTCACACCGATATGAATAAAGTCCCATGGGAATATTTCGTCTTCGTCCCGTTCCCGGATTGTGTAGAAATCCATGGGGATGCCTACATGTTCAAACGCGGCAAGCCATCGATCATAATCCCAGAACTCAGTCCATGCATCATACAGGGCACCATTCCGATAGGCGTCCAGTATCACCTTTGCAATTTTTCTGTCTCCGCGCGCAAATGCACCTTCCAGAAGTGTAACATCCGCCTGATGCCAGTTGTAACGGATACTTTTGTGATTCAGCATTTCCTTAATCTCGTGGTTTACTGTTTTTGCAAAGCCAAGATAGTCTTCCACTGGGTGCATGCCAGCCCATTGGAACGGAGTAAATGGCTTGGGAACGAAAAAGGAAGTACTTACTGTGATCTGACATTTGCCATTCCGTTCTTCCTTTGAAATTTCATAATAGTTTCGCGCAATCGCATCAGCCAGATGGGCGATTGCTTTTCGGTCTTCTTCAGTCTCTAATGGCAATCCAAGCATGAAATATAGTTTTACTTTATTCCAACCGCCGTGAAAGGCCTCTTCAGCACCCTGCAGAATATCATCTTCGGTGAGCCCCTTGTTTATAACATCACGCATACGTTGTGAACCGGCTTCCGGAGCGAAAGTAAGGCTGCTCTTTCTGACGTCCTGCACTTTACTCATTACATCGAGCGAGAATGCGTCAATCCGCAGAGAAGGCAGAGAAATATTGATATTCTGTGAGCGGAATTCTTCAATCAGATATGTCACGAGTCCCTTTAATTCGCTGTAATCACTGGAACTTAAGGAGCTCAGTGAGATTTCCTCATGCCCTGTATTTTTCAACATTTTTGCAGCGTATTCTTTCAGACATTGCAGACTGCGTTCTCTGGTCGGACGATAAATCATACCTGCCTGACAGAAACGGCAGCCACGAATGCATCCGCGTTGTATTTCCAGAACGACACGATCCTGAGTTACCTTAATAAATGGAACTACCGGCTTTTCCGGGTAGGAAGAGGCTGTCATGTCCATTACGACCTGCTTTTCAATCGCAGTGGGAATATCCGGTTCTATCGGCAAAAAAGATTGAATCGTCCCATCTTCCTTGTATGTGACTTTGTACAGGGAGGGGACATAGATACCGGGAATCTTTGCCGCCTGATGTAAAAACTCTCTGCGGGGGAGATGTTCTCTTTTGCAATCTTTATATAAATTGAGTAAAGAATCATATACTGTTTCACCTTCTCCTATGTAGAACAGATCGAAGAAGGGTGCGAGAGGCTCCGGGTTGTAGGCACAGGGGCCGCCACCAATGACAAAAGGATCGTTTTCACCGCGGTCTTTTGACATAAGCGGAATCTGTCCCAGATCCAGAATCTGCAGTACATTTGTATAACACATTTCATATTGCAGGGTGATACCAACAAAATCAAAATCACGGATCGGATCCTGTGATTCGAGTGCAAAAAGCGGAATCTGTTCTTTTCTCATGATCCGATCCAGATCGACCCAGGGCGAGTATACGCGCTCACACCAGACATCATCCCGTTTATTAAACATATCATAGAGTATCTGGATACCAAGATGAGACATCCCAATCTCATAGACATCCGGAAAACACATCGCAAACCGGATATCCACATTTTTTTTGTCCTTTACTACCGCATTAATTTCGCCGCCTATATAGCGGGCTGGTTTTTCTACGGAGAGCAAAATTTCATCACTAAGAGCTAGTTTTCGCATAAAAACCTCAATGTCGTCTATCTGTATTATGAATGATTGATAGTTACCGTATGATCGAGCAGTGCGATTTGCAGCAACTCGTCCGTGTAGGATTATAACATAAGCATTCTTTTTTGGGAAGTATTAAGTGGAGGCGCGAGAATTGCTTCAAGGAGAACTGCATTAAGTAAAATTGTATTAAGCTGTTCTATGAATTTGTGTCAGTTCACTTCAGAAGTGCGGACATCGAAACATTTTCTATTTTCTGAATAACAGATTGTGAGTGTTTTGCTCATAGCGGATAAGACATAGTGAAACAGATCTGAATCCGTGTGCTCAAAGAACAGGTGATTTTCCTGAAGCCGTAAAAGGCTGAGCAAAGGACTGAAAAAAGGCAGACACAGGAAAAGAAATTCTTTACAAAACCATGTTTAGAGTATATAACCGCTTCGTTGGGGATCGAAAGAATGTCCCTTTTACTAATAGGAGGAAACTATGGGAAAAGAAGCCCCGGGTAATAATACGATTACAATAGATCTCGTTGAAGTCGCTTCTTTTATACTGCGAAAAATTGGTTATGTGATTCTGGCTGCGGTATTGTGTGCTATTATTTCTTTTATCTACACGTTCTGGTTTGTTACTCCTCTATACACGTCAACTGCAAAGATTTATGTTTTGAACCGCCAGTCGAATGAAAGTGTTACCAGCAGCGATATTACCAGCAGTACATATCTGACGGAAGATTACATAGAAATGATCCAGAGCCGTACGGTGATAGAATCTGTTATTGCTGAGCTTGGTCTGGATATGGATTACAACGAACTTCTTGATAAGGTGACGGTTTCGACCCAGTCAGATACACGTGTGATCGCGATCAGCGTTACGGATGCGGATCCGTATATGGTCAGAGACATTGCGGATGCGATCTGCTCAGCGTCTGTTACTCATATCAAAGAGATTATGGAGCTGGAGTCAGTAAATATCGTGGATCTGGCAAATGTTCCTTCGGAGAAGTCCAGTCCGAATCTGAGAAGGAATGTTGCCATAGCGGTACTTTTTGGCATTGTAGCAGTGATAGCGGTACTTGCTGTGATATTTATTCTGGATGATAAGATAAAGACGTCAGATGATATTGAGCGTTACCTGGGTATCAGCGTGCTGGGTTCTATGCCATTGAATGAAGAGCTTGTCCGGGAAAAAAAGAAGAGAAAAAAATCACACAAATGAAAGCAGGAAGGCTGACAGATGAAATATATAGAAATAAAGAAACCGGAATTGGATTATTACAGTTCAGAAGCATGTAAAGCACTTCGAACAAATCTTCAGTTTTGCGGGAGTGATAAAAAAGCAATTGTTTTTACTTCCTGCACACAGAATGAGGGAAAAACATATGTTATCCTGAATCTGGCGATTTCTCTTTCAGAGATTGGGAAAAAGGTGCTTCTTCTTGACGCGGATCTGCGAAAGTCCGCATTACTGGGCAGGGTAGAAGTGAGCAGTGAGATGAAAGGGCTGACGCATTTCCTTTCTAAACAGGCATCACTGGTAGATAT
>JAJBVF010000146.1 GCA_020859965.1 Clostridiales bacterium | reverse complement strand
TCCGTGGCTTTTGCAGGGCGATGGCAAGATGAGCAAATCCAGAGGGAATGTTCTCTATGCCGATGACCTTGTGGATTTGTTTGGTGTGGACGCGGTGCGTTTCTTTGTGCTGCATGAGATGCCGTTTGAGAATGACGGTGTGATTACCTGGGAGCTGATGACAGAGCGGTTGAATTCCGAGCTGGCGAATACGCTTGGCAACCTGGTGAACCGCACGATATCGATGACAAACAAATATTTCGGAGGCGTGGTGACGAAGACTGGCGTATCTGAACCGGTAGATGAAGAACTCAAGGCTGTTGTGCTTGCGGTTCCGGTCAATGCCGCGAAGAAGATGGACGAGCTGCGCGTGGCTGATGCGATTACGGAGATTTTCACGCTTTTCAAACGCTGCAATAAATATATCGATGAGACGATGCCGTGGGCGCTTGCAAAAGACGAGTCGAAGAAAGATCGTCTGGCGGAAGTCCTTTACAATCTGACGGAAGGTATCACCATTGGAGCGTCTCTGCTGGAATCCTTTATGCCGGAAACTTCCGCGCGTATCCTGACGCAGCTGAATGCGAAAAAACGCAATCTGGACGAGATGGGAACATTTGGACTGTATGAGTCCGGCACAAAAGTAACGGAGAAGCCGGAGATTCTGTTTGCCCGCCTGGATATCAAAGAAGTGATGGCGAAAGCGGAGGAGATTCAGAAGGCACAGGCTGCTGCTCTGGACGCGGCGTCTTCCGCAAACGGCACGGACAGTGCAGACGCATCCGGAAAGAAAGCGGACGCAGATTGTAAGACGGATGCCGGGAGCGCGGGTGACGCGAAGGAGGCAGGAAAGAAAGCGGACGAGCAGGAGATTGCTCTTGAATTGAAAGAAGAGATCACTTACGATGACTTTGATAAACTGCAGTTCGCGGTGGGCGAAATCATCGCCTGCGAGGAAGTGAAAAAATCGAGAAAGCTGCTGTGCTCTCAGGTGAAGATCGGCAATCAGGTGCGTCAGATCCTTTCCGGGATCAAGGCACACTATTCGCCGGAGGAGATGGTCGGCAAGAAGGTCATGGTGCTTGTGAACCTGAAGCCGGCCAAAATGGCCGGTCTGGTGTCAGAGGGAATGCTGCTCTGCGCAGAGGATGCGGAGGGAAATCTCGCGCTGCTGACACCGGAAAAAGAGATGCCTTCGGGGGCGGAGATCTGCTGAGAACTCACGGTCTCTGCTGTATACTCTTTCTTCCTGCGAAGCAACGGCCGATGTGCAGATATCCCGAAGCACAGATACCCCGAGACTTAGCCGCCGCTGATGGGTAGCTGTAAGAAAAAGAGAACAGCCCATGCATTGGTAATCGTGCATGGGCTGTCTTTCGCCCCCTGTCATGTTCATGATGGCGGAGGGCTAAGTATTTACAGCAGATGATGCCTGCGGAAGGTAACGACAAAGATGATTATAGCACAGCATTCAGTCGTCCCGTCCACTTTGCTTTCAGACATAAAATAGCATATTTTTCTGTAGAAAACGCTCATTATTTATGCTATCATAGACCGGAAATTTGTGGGGAGGATATGTATGAGTTTTATGAAAAGGAAAGAGATGCATCAAAGGACGATGAATATGACACAGGGGCCCCTTGCAGGGAAGCTCCTGATTTTTACGCTTCCGGTCATGCTGGCCGGGGTACTTCAGCTGCTGTTCAACGCAGCGGATATCATTGTGGTCGGGAGGCTTGCGGGGAGCAACTCACTCGCTGCCGTTGGGAGCAACGGTGCGCTGATCAATCTGATCGTGAACCTTCTCATAGGCCTTTCGGTAGGGTCTGGTGTGGCAGCGGCCTATTTTTACGGTGCGCAGGAAATGGATCAGGTTAAAGAGACAATCCATACCTCGATTGCGATCAGCCTAATCGGCGGAGTCGTGACCGCGTTCGTCGGAATCTGCTTAAGTCCTATCCTGCTGCGGCTCATGGCGACGCCCGACAGCATCATCGGACTGTCAGAGCTGTATCTGCGCATTTATTTTCTCGGGATGCCGTGCATGGCGGCATACAATTTCGGAAGCGCGATCCTGCGTTCCCTGGGAGATACCAGACGGCCGCTTTATTATCTGATCATAGCGGGTCTGATCAATATCGTCCTGAATGTCGTTCTGGTTGCGGTCTTTCATCTGGATGTAGCAGGAGTGGCGATAGCGACGGTCGTTTCGCAGACGGTATCCGCACTGCTGGTGCTGCGCTGTCTGACCCGGCTGGAGCCGGAAATGAACCTGGAATGGAGAAAAATCCGGGTATCCCGGACTAAGCTGATGCGAATTCTTCGCGTTGGTTTGCCCGCGGGCCTGCAGTCCACGGTTTTTTCGCTTTCAAATGTACTGATCCAGTCGTCCGTAAACAGCTTTGGCGAGATCGCTGTCGCGGGAAATTCAGCTGCGGGAAACATCGAAGGATTTATTTATATGGCAATGAATTCGTTTTATCAGGCGGCACAGACATTCACAAGTCAGAATGTCGGTGCGCGCCGTTTCGATCGAATTGGTAAGGTTTTCCTGCACTGCTTTCTCATGGTGACGGCTACAGGTCTGATCCTTGGACAGGTAGTCTACCGTCTGGGCGACATTCTGCTCGGTATTTACCTTCCTGGCAATACCGCAGCTATTGAATATGGTTTGATGCGCCTTTCTGTCATCGCGGTCACCTACTGCCTTTGCGGCATCATGGAGGTGATCTCAGGAGAACTCCGCGGCATGGGGGAGTCCGTACTGCCTATGATTGTCGCTCTGCTTGGCTCCTGCCTGCTTCGTGTCATCTGGATCTATACCGTATTTGCTGCAAATCATACGCTGATCACTCTTTATCTCTCATATCCGGTCTCCTGGATCGTCACGGAGATGGCACATCTGATCTGTTATTTTTATGTAAAGAGACGGCTGATACGAAGATACCAGTGAAGCCAGTGAATTATTTTAAGTATTTTTTGCGGTTTTTGGCTGTGTTCTTATATGCCGAAGCGGAAAGCGATTTTGCTTTCTTTGAGCTGGTCAGTCTGGCCAGCTTTTTTTTGAAGGTTTTGGCTGAGATCGTTTTTGTTTCTGTATAATAGGAATGAGCAGTAGCTGTTACTTTTCCATCGGAATCCAGCGAGTATACGATCTGGTGCGTCATGATGTATTTCAGCCCGCTCGAGGTTACCTTGCTGTAAGAATAGACTTTGGTGCGGCTTTCATAGGTTGTTTCGTCTGTCCATTCGTATTCCTCGACTACGATGCCGGTCTTTTTGTAATAAGTGGTAAGTTCCCAGACGCTTGCTTCATATAAAGTTTCCACGGAACCATTTTTGCAGGTATATAGATTGCCGTTATAGTATAGCTCTGGAATGGAGTCGTTATTGACATACACGAGGGAAAATTTTTTACCGGCACCATCTGTTTTCTGTGCCTTTTTCAGGAATGTATTGTATGCTTTGACAGCAGCAGATTTTGTCGTTGCGGCTTCTGTTTTTGGGGCGGGGATCATCGAGAGTGAGATCAGCAGGACTCCCAGAAGCAGAAACAGCTTCAGAAATCTGCATTTACAAGTGGAAAGAGTAATCTGATTTTTCATAGACACACCTCCTCCCTTAAATCTGCTGTAAATCTGGCTTTTGACTTCGTCGTACTTTAGTTAAAGAAATTGTACCGGAATATTCACAGGCGGTCAAGTGGAATGTACACAAAAATGCCCCGATGCGATATGCATCAGGGCATTTTTGTGTGCGGAAGTATTACGCGCTGATCGCGTTTCCGGTATACAATTGATAATAGCGGCCTTTCTCTTCAAGCAGCTGTTCGTGCGTGCCGCGCTCGATGATCCGTCCCTGCTCGAGTACCATGATGCAGTCAGAGTTCTTGACGGTGGAGAGACGGTGGGCGATCACGAAGGTGGTACGACCGGCCATCAGATGGTCCATGCCTTCCTGCACGATGCGCTCAGTTCGGGTATCGATGGAACTGGTTGCCTCGTCGAGGATTAGGACCGGCGGATCTGCGATGGCAGCGCGGGCAATGGCGAGCAGCTGGCGTTGACCCTGGCTTAAGTTCGCGCCGTCGCCGGTCAGCATGGTATCATAGCCCTGCGGAAGGCGGCGGATGAAGCTGTCCGCGTTGGCAAGCTTCGCTGCTGCAACGATTTCCTCGTCGGTCGCGTCGAGTTTCCCAAAGCGGATGTTTTCGCGCACGGTATCGGTAAACAGGTGAGTATCCTGCAGTACGATGCCCAGCGAGCGGCGCAGATCGGCTTTTTTGATCTTATTGACATTGATGCCGTCATAGCGGATCTTGCCGTCCTGAATGTCGTAAAAGCGGTTGATCAGGTTTGTGATCGTTGTCTTTCCGGCGCCTGTGGAGCCGACGAAGGCAATTTTCTGTCCGGGCGTCGCGTAGAGCTTAATGTCATGGAGAACGATCTTGTCATCCGTGTAGCCAAAATCCACACCGTCGAAGACGACGTCGCCTTTCAGTTCTTTGTAGTCTACAGAGCCGTCGGCCTGGTGTGTGTGCTTCCATGCCCAGCGGCCGGTTCTGGCCTCGGATTCGGTCAGCACACCGTTTTCTTCTTTGGCGTTTACAAGTGTGACATAGCCATTGTCTGTTTCCGGTGTTTCATCCATCAGGCGGAAGATACGGTCCGCGCCTGCCATAGCCATAACGATCGCGTTCAGCTGTTGGCTGACCTGGTTGATCGGCTGGCTGAAGCTCTTATTGAAGGTCAGGAAGCTGGCGAGACCGCCGAGCGTAAATCCGCCCACTCCGTTCAGCGCGAGAATGCCGCCAACGATTGCACAGATTACATAGCTGACATTGCCGAGCTGGGCATTGATCGGTCCTAAGAAGCTGGAGTATGTGTTCGCCCGGTCAGCACTTACGCAGAGCGCGTCGTTCAGTTCTGTAAATTTTTCAACATTTTCTTCTTCGTGACAGAAGACCTTTACGACCTTCTGACCTTTCATCATTTCTTCAATGTAGCCGTTTACCTTGCCGAGGTTGGTCTGCTGCTCGAGGAAGTAGCGTCCGCTGAGGGAAGTGGCTTTTCTGGTGCAGTACAGCATGACGCAGACCATCACCAGTGTCACCAGAGTCAGAGGAACACTCAGGATAATCATGCTGATCAGTACGCTGACGACGGTGAAGACTGCGTTGATGATCTGCGGAATACTCTGACTGATCATCTGGCGCAGAGTATCGATATCGTTTGTGTAGACGGACATGATATCACCGTGCGCGTGGGTGTCGAAGTATTTGATCGGCAGAGTCTCCATGTGTGAGAACAGGTCGTTTCGCAGATTCCGGAGTGTTCCCTGGGAAACTGTGACCATGATCCGGTTGTACAGATAGACGGAGACAACACCGATCACGTAAAATACTGCGACTCTTCCGATGGCGCGTGCGAGCGGTCCGAAGTCCGGATTGTCCGTCAGAAGAAACGGGGTGATGTAGTCGTCAATCAGGTTTTTCATAAAAAGTGTGCCCTGTACGTTGGCAAGTACGCTGCAGCAGATCAGCACAAAAACAAT
>JAJBVF010000011.1 GCA_020859965.1 Clostridiales bacterium | reverse complement strand
GAAATACTCTTGTTTATCGGCTGGACAAGCTGCAGAAATCTACAGGGCTTGATCTGAGGGTTTTTGAAGATGCGATTACGTTTAAGATCGCGCTGATGGTGGTCAAATATATGAATTACATGGAAAATCAGGAGTACTGATAAGAAGCCCCCGATGCAGGCACGGCTGCCTGGCTCGTTGCTTCGCAGGAATAAATTATTATATGCAGAAAAGATATGAGGAGGAATTTAACTATGGAATTGAATCTCAGACCGGCAAATGAATGCAAGTACGATGCGGTATCACTTGGCGAGGTAATGCTCCGCCTGGATCCGGGCGAAGGCAGAATCCGTACAGCCCGCTCGTTCCGTGCGTGGGAAGGCGGCGGAGAATATAATGTAGTGCGCGGCCTGCGCCGGTGTTTTGGCCTGAGAACAGGTGTGATCACTGCGTTTGCGGATAATGAAGTTGGTAAATTGATGGAGGATTTCATTCTTCAGGGCGGTGTAGACACTTCTCTGATCAAGTGGATGAAGACGGATGGAATCGGAAGAATCTGCCGAAATGGACTTAATTTTACAGAGCGCGGATTTGGTATCCGCGGTGCGGTCGGCTGTTCGGATCGTGCGAACACGGCAATCTCCAAAGCGACTCCGGAGGATTTTGATTTTGATTATATCTTTGGTGAGCTTGGTGCGCGCTGGCTGCATACCGGTGGTATTTATGCGGCTCTCTCAGAGCAGTCCTGTGAGACAGTGATCGCAGCGATCAAGACGGCGAAAAAGTATGGCACAGTGATTTCTTATGATCTGAATTACCGTCCGTCCATGTGGAGTGCGATCGGCGGCCAGGCAAAGGCACAGGAAGTGAACAAAGAGATTGCTAAGTATGTTGATGTCATGATCGGCAATGAGGAAGATTTCACAGCATGCCTTGGCTTTGAGATTGAGGGCAATGACGCAAACCTGAAAGAGCTGAATATCGACGGTTACCGCAAGATGATCAATGAAGCGGCTAAGACTTATCCGAATTTCAAGGTAGTTGCCACGACCCTTCGTAAAGTAAAGACAGCTACAGTTAACGACTGGAGCGCTCTTTGCTGGGCGGATGGAGAGATCTACAAGGCGGCGGATTACAATGGACTTGAGATCATGGACCGTGTGGGCGGCGGCGATTCCTTCGCGTCCGGCCTGGTATATGGTCTGATGAGCGGCAAGGGCGCGGAGGCAGCAGTAAATTACGGCGCTGCACACGGCGCACTGGCGATGACGACACCGGGCGATACGACGATGGCGAGTCTGAAGGAAGTAGAAGGAATCATGTCCGGCGCGGGTGCAAGAGTACAGAGATAATCGCTCTGTTATCCCTTTGGCTAAAACGAAGCGGGATGTGATTGATTTCGAGAAAAAATGTGAAAGAATAAAGAATAGAGATACCGAAGCAGTTGCCGAAGTGGTCTGCTTCGGTATTCTTTTCTGGTCTCTGACCGCTTTGGCATCATGGGTTGACAAGAAAATTTCCATATATTAAAGTATAGAAGATAAAAGAACCATTCAGGATTCAGAATAATCACGGGAATCAGAACGAAAGGGGACTTTTTATGACTTTTTTACCGGAAAAGGGAGCCAGGGAAAATGCTGCAGAGGAAAATGAGGCAGAAAATAAAGATGCCCGGGGAGAGACAGAGGCGGAAGAGCAGCTTCTGATAGAAGCACTTGAAAAGCGTGGCCGGAGACGATTTTTAAATGGAATGCTTTTTGGGATGCTGCTCTCTTTTATCTGCATGTTTGCGGTCACGTTTGCACCGGGAGTGATCCGGAATCTGTTGGGGCGCGGCAATCCTGGGGCAGAGGTTCTCACGAAGAGCAGCACCATTGCAAAACTGGCGGAAGTACAGGAGATTATCGAGGAATATTATCTGGACGAGGTAGACGGAGAGTTTTTGGAAGCGTATCTCTTTAAGGGCGTAGCAGCTGGTCTGGATGATGCCTACGCAAATTATTATACCGCTGATGAATTATCGTCCGTGGTTGATTCGACCCGTGGCGAGTATTATGGGATCGGAGCAACGATCGGTGTGGACGAAGATACTGGCGAATTCTATGTGGGTGAGGTATATGAGGACAGTCCGGCCGAAGAGGGCGGTTTGCAAAGCGGAGATCTGGTTCGCGAGGTAGACGGTGAATCTGTGGAAACGCTGAGCCTGGATGAACTGGTTTCTTTGATCAAATCAATGGATACGTTTGTAATGCTTGTGTACCGGCCCGAAGTGGAAGAAGAGCTGGAGCTTACGATTACCTGCAGCGATGTGACGCCTGTTTATGTGACCTATGAGATGATAGAGAATCAGATTGGGTATTTGAAGCTGACGGAGTTTACGGAGAGTGCGGTTGAACAGTTCTGTGAGGCGATTGATGATTTAAATAATCAGGGGATGGAGAAACTCATTGTAGATCTGCGTGATAATCCAGGCGGATTGCTCACGTCAGTCTGCGATATTCTGGATGAGATTTTGCCGGAAGGACTGATCGTATACACAGAAGACAAAAATGGAAGCCGGGAAGAGTATAAGGCGGACAATGAGCGCAGCGTGACCTGCGAGGTAGCGGTTCTTGTGAACGGTGGTTCCGCAAGCGCTTCAGAAATCTTTGCCGGTGCAATCCAGGATTACGGCATTGGTCCGATCATTGGCACACAGACTTATGGAAAGGGTGTAGTGCAGAAAACATACTCACTGTCCGACGGCTCGGCTTTTAAGCTGACTGTTGAAAATTATTATACGCCAAATGGGCAGGAAATCGACGGGAATGGGATTACGCCGGATATTCTTGTGGATGATGAAGCGGCAGAAGATGCCGATGACCCGGATGATGCTGCGGCAGACGATCCGGTTCTGGCGCGTGCTCTGCAGGAGCTGTCGGAGTGATCCGGTGAAGGATGTGCACGATGCACATAGGAAAGCTGCTTCGCAGTTGTGCTCTTCGTTGCCACTTCTAAACCGGTTCTTTTAGGGATTTAAGAACGATTTCCTGCGCAAAATGGTACTATTTCGGTTGCGGTTTATCCGGATCAGGAAGGAAGAGACAGAGATGGAAAACAGAATCATATTCCGCGAGATGCTGACAGAGCTGAAAGAGACCGCGGATCTGACGGATGGTGTTCTGACAAAAGCACAGATACGGGATACTTTAAAAAACATGCCGCTTGAAGAAAACCACTATCAGTTAATTTACGATTACCTTGCGGAACAGAATATCCGTGTGGTAGAATCAATAGAGCAGGCAAAGAAAGAAGAGGAAGAAAAGGAAGAAGCGCTGACGGAGGAAAGCCGGCGAAGTCTTTCTCTCTATGTCGAAGAGCTTGAGAAGCTGGCTGATGTGGATGACAGTAAAGAGATTCAGCTGATCGAGTGCGTACAGGGAGGTGATGTGCAGGCCAGGGAGAGCCTGATCGAACTGTATCTGCCGCTGATCTGTACGATGGCGGAGGAATATGACGAGGAGGTTTTGCCCTCTGAGGATCTGATCCAGGAAGGAAATATGGGACTTCTTACCGCTGTGGAGTCACTGGACGGATTTGAAAGTGCGGCAGCCTGCCGGGCTCATATTCTCAATTCCATACGGGATGCGATGGAAAAAGCGGTGAGCAACGGGCAGGATTTTCACAGGATGGATGACGGACTGGTAAGCCGCGTGAATCATTTGAATGAGGCAGTGCACAATCTGGAACGGGATCTGGGGCACAAGGTTTCAGCGGAGGAGGTATCCGCGTATCTGGAAATGCCTGTGGAGGAGATTGAAAGCCTTCTTCGTGTGACCGGCGACCAGATTGAGACAGAAGCGTGATTTCCGGCGGCTATTCGAACAGTAAATATAGTGAACAAACTACAATTATATATACGTCAACAATATAAGAACAGGAAGCTGGAGGAAAAAATGAAAAAGACAAAAATCATCTGTACAATGGGTCCGGCAACGGATGACCGGGAAGTAATGAAGGCACTGGTGCAAAACGGAATGGATATTGCACGGTTTAATTTTTCACATGGCTCACATGAAGAGCAGAAGGCTCGCTTCGACCAGCTCAAAAGTGTCCGCGACGAGGTAAAAAAGCCGACTGCTATCCTCCTCGATACCAAGGGACCGGAGATCCGTACCGGATTATTAAAAAAGGGCGGTCCGGTGACGCTGGAGACCGGGGCGGATTTTACGTTGACTTCTGAGGTGATAGAAGGGGACGCGTCAAGGGTCACTCAGACTTATGCGCAGCTGGCTGAGGATGTAAAACCCGGCGATACGATTCTGATCGACGACGGCCTGATCGGATTGAAGGTGCAGCAGATCAATGGCGGAGACATCGTCTGTAAGGTCGAGAACGGCGGCGTTCTCGGACAGCGTAAGGGCGTGAATGTCCCGAATGTAAAAGTAAACCTTCCGGGGATCACGGAAAAAGACCGGGAAGATATCCTGTTCGGTATCGAGCAGGGGATTGATTTTATAGCGGCATCCTTTGTGCGTGACGCGGATGCGATCAAAGAGATTAAAAAGATTCTGAAGGAAAATGGCGGTGAGCATATTGATGTTATCGCGAAGATTGAAAATGCGGAAGGCATCCAGAATATCGACCGGATTATCCAGGCAGCGGACGGCATCATGGTGGCGCGCGGGGATATGGGCGTGGAGATTCCGGCTTATGAGGTACCGCATGTACAGCGTATGATCGTTGAGAAGTGTAATAAGAAATATAAGCCGGTTATCATTGCGACGCAGATGCTCGATTCCATGATCCGCAATCCGCGCCCGACCAGAGCGGAAGTAACGGATGTGGCGAACGCGATCCGCGAGGGCGCCGATGCGATCATGCTCTCCGGCGAGACTGCGGCAGGCAAATATCCTCTGGAAGCACTGAAAATGATGACACAGATCGCGGAGACCACAGAAGCTTACAATATGGACGACTCCAAGATACAGGAGTATCATGGGCTGCGCGGGGATGCTAATGTGTCGAGCGCGGTTGGGCTGGCGGCGATCCGGACGGCAGTGAATGTGCAGGCTGACTGCATTGTTACTCCTACGATGAGCGGACAGACAGCACGTCTGATGTCCAACTTCCGCACCTCGATTCCGATCTACGCTATCTCACCGAATGCGTGGGCGCTGCGGAAAATGCAGATTTACTGGGGCGTGACGCCGCTGCAGGGCTACGAGGAGGATACGACCGAGCATATCATTTCCCACGCGATGTATATCGTAAAGAGGGACGGCTATGTGAAGCCGGGCGATATGGTAGTGCTGACCGCGGGAGATCCGGCGACGAACATCGTCAAAGGCAAAGGCGCGATGACGAATATGATGCACGTGATCGAGGCAAAATAATGCTGATACTGACCGCATGATTTTTTAATCTGTTATTTTATTTTTGGCTGTTTGACGGCATTTCAGAAAATGAAAAACAGGTCAGAACAGAAAGCGGTTTCTACCTTAAAAAAATAAGTGCCGTAAAATGCACAATTGGCATCAGGTACCTGAAAAAACAAATTTATCCGAGGCGAAAACAAAGGGTTTTCGGGGAA
>JAJBVF010000163.1 GCA_020859965.1 Clostridiales bacterium | reverse complement strand
ATGTCATCCTTCACGAAAATCCCCTCCAGATCAGAGTATGATTTTCAGTCTAACAAAGAATTGTGTCGAATCTGTGTATGCCAGTATCCTTTGTTCATCGAACATGCTTTCACCAGGTCGTCCGGCAGCCGCTGATAATTTTTTCCAAGACGATAACCAATATATTTGCAGCCACTCTGCCAGACCAGAGGAACCAGAAGCCAGGGTTTCCTGTTCCGGATCAGATATCCGGCTGTTTTTCTGACCAGGTCGATGCCTTCACTCTCCGAGCGGATTCCGGAAAAAATCTCCGGATGCTCCGCCTGAGAAACTCCCAGATCAAAATTCCTGTGAAACTGCTGCGCACCGCTGTAATTATGAGAATGAATCACCTCTGCGTCCGCACAGTAAGCTACTCCCTTGCCATCCTGAATCAGTCTCCCGGCAAAGATCATGTCCTCATTAAAGATCGTATGCCGTTCAAAACCTCCCAGTGCTTCATAGGTACTCCTGCGATACATCGCACAGACATTCGAGCAGAAATAAGTCTTAATGCCCAGTTCCTGCAAATCCGCAGCTGTTTTGATTCTGCTTCTGGAAGGATAATTGAAACTCCGTGAATACCGCTCCGCAAGACTGCAGTCCTTTCGTGGAAGCTGCCGAGCATAAGCAGCACATACCTGCGGGTTTTCAAACGGGTGAAGCAGATTTTCGATCAGATATTTGTTTGCAGGGACAGCATCCTGCGTCATGAACAGAATCCATTCTCCATCCAGCATAGACGCTGCCATGTGACGGGTACCGCCATGATCAAAATCCGCCCTTCGAATATGTTCCACCCAAATAACAGAAGCAGAATCTGCATGGCAGGACTCACCCACAGGTCGTGTGTCTGTTCCACAGACATACGACGCAGGCCCTGCCTTCCGCGAAGCGGAATTTTCATGGCAGGGCTCACCTACAGGTTCCAAATCATCCAGCAGATGCTGGTCAAACAGTTCCTTCTCTGTATTGACCAGCAGGATCCGCCCCGGCCGCACCGTTTGTTTCAAAAGCATCTGAAGCAATTCCCGGAGCCGTACATCCGGCTTATAAACCGGAATCACCACATCTGGTCTGCGGTTCATTGTGCCTCCTTCTGTCATGAAATACCGGTAGCTGAAACGATGGTATCACTGATTTCCTGTACAGTAGAGGATATCGTGTAATCTGTATCATCAAACAAAAGCTCATGCAGTTCCGCCACATTTGTCGCCAGAGTCTGCGGCACCACACAATCACCCGCAGACAGATTTGCCGTAGAGCTTTCAAACGGGAATCCCTGCGAATCCACAATCTCATATTTTGAAATACCCGTGGCCAGACTGATCAGGTCCGTGTTGCTCAGACTCGTTGAAATATACGGCATCATATTATTGACTATCGTCATCAGACCAGTGAGCCCCTGCTGCTGCGCCTTCGTCAAAATCTGTGTAAGCACCGTCCGCTGACGTTCTGTCCGCTTGTAATCCCAGCCAGTCGTGTATCGGATCCTGCAATATGCCATTGCCTGAATGCCCGTCAGTGTCTGTGTCCCGGAGGATTCCACTTCTGTGTAAGAACGCCCCGTCACTTCCGACGTTTCTACAAGATAAGCATTCAGCCAGTATACCTCTTCGTCATCCAGAGTGATCTCTACCCCGCCAAGCTCATCTACTGCCTCAATCACTGCCTCAAAATCCACTGTGACATAATCCTCGATATCCAGATCCAGGTTTTTATTCAGCATATTGACCGCGAGACTTGCTCCACCATAAGCATAGGCTTCCGTCGCTTTCCGGTAGGAACCATCCGTATTGTCAAGATAAGTATCCCGGTATACCGATACCAGCTTGATGTCTCCGGATTTTTTGTTGATACTTGCTATGATGATCGTATCGCTTCGGGTACCGCTCTCCAGCTCGCCCTCACGGGAATCCACGCCAAAAATCGCAATGTTCCGATAGCCGGATTCCGTTACACCGGTATTAATAAGAATGTCACTGAGATTCTCACGATCCAGCTTGCCAAGCACCGCAGCAGCAGCCACGCCGATCACCGCGATCAGCAAAACAAGGATTCCAAGCACCCAGAAAATTTTTCTCTTTTTCTTCTTTTTTTTCACTTTGCCCCGTCGCTCTCCTTCCTCATCCGGGTATCCCCCCGGCATTCCGTAATACCCCTGGCCATAATTCCCCTGAAAATTGTCCTGCTTATTGTAATAGTTGCCCTGCTGATCATAATATTGACCATTATTCTGATAATTACCCTGCTGACCGTAGTATTGACCGTTGCCCTGATAATTACCCTGCTGGCCGTAATATTGGCCGTCGCCCTGATAATTTTCCTGCTGACCAGGATTCTGGTTGTCCGTGTTGTCACTCTTCATTTGTTATGCTCCCCTTTCTTTTTAAACTCTCATGCCAGCTTCACAGGCACCTCCAACTGTAAACGTTCTAATATGCGTTTTTATTTATAAACCCCTTAAAAACGGTCATAAACAAAATTTTAAAGTCCAGGCTCATGGACCAGTTTTCAATATAATACAGATCATAATCAATTCTTTTCCGAATAGATGTGTTTCCGCGATATCCATTTATCTGTGCCCATCCAGTCATGCCGGGGCGTACCTGATGCTTGACCATATACCGCGGAATTTCCTCCCGGAATTTTTCCACATACTGCGGCCGCTCCGGCCGCGGTCCCACCAGAGACATATCCCCCTTCAGGACATTAAAAAACTGCGGCATCTCATCGATACTGGTCCGCCGGATCAGTTTCCCCACGGCGGTCACTCTCGGATCATTTCTCGTCGTCCACCCTTTTTTCTCTTCCTCCGCAGACTGTACTTCCATCGAGCGGAACTTGTACATCCGAAACGGCTTATTATGCCTGCCAACACGCTCCTGCGTAAAGATCAGCGGCCCCCTGGAGGTCGCCTTGATCGCAATCGCTGTGACCAGCATAACCGGTGAAAACAGAATAATGCAGAAAACAGATCCCATAATGTCCACTAACCGCTTCATGGCTGAATTAAATGTATTGGAAAGCGGGACATGACGGATGTTGATCACCGGAAGCCCCAGGATATCTTCCGTATATGGTTTTGTCGGAATAATATTGCTGTAATCCGGAATAAACTTTGTGTGTACGCCGGATTTTTCACACATCGCGACGATACGCTCCAGCTTATAATATTCATTAAGACCGACCGTAATCGCGATCTCATCCGGTGTATGATGTTCAAGCAGCTCATTCAGGCTGCCGATGGGGCCAAGTACTTCCATCCCCTTATAACGTGTCCCCGGTTCCGTATCATCGCTGAGGATGCCCAGCACCCGGTATCCCCACTGGGGATTCGCCACAATGCGATCAATGTACTCCTCTGCAGCGCGGCTGTAGCCTACAAGAAGAATATATCTCTGATTTAGCCCCAGGGAGCGCGCACGCCTCAGCATCATCCGGATCAGGTTCCGTTCCAGAACAGTCAGAGTCACATTCAGCGCAAGAAATACACCGAGGAGCAGACGGGAAGCGTCCATCTGACCGATCAGAAACAGGATAGCCATGATCGCCAGGCCGCCCACGATATTCGCTTTCAGAATATTGCTGCCTTCCAGACGTCTTCCTTCCAGCCGGTTTGGCACATAGAGATTAAACGCATAATAGAGCAGCAAAAAAAATGGCACAATAACAACCAGTGCCATAATATAAAATTCTTTCGGCAGGACACCGATTCCGCCCCTGCGCGTACTCGAAAGCATGACATACCATCCCACAAGATACGAAAGGATGATCACTGCTGCATCCAGCACCACCTGGAGGCGGTTGAAAAATTTCTCGTTTTCCTTCAAAAAAATGCCTCCTCAAGCCTGCCATCCGGATAGATAAGCATACTGGAAACAACCAATGTCGTTTCCCATAGCATGTTCAGATATCCGTGATTCTGCGGAACAGATTTGCCCAAAGCTCCAGCTGTATCCGGATATAGGCTTTCCGGTTTTTCCATTGAAATCTCACTTTTTTGTCCCGGCTGCAGAGCGCAATACCCGCACTCAGCCCTGTGACATACTCTCTCAAATATCCTTTTCCGGCAAAAAACAACAGTTTTATCAGAAAACCAGGCAGCAGAAACGGTAAATTCAATACGATCTGCAGCCAGGGCATATTTTTATAGATCAGATAAATATTATTCCGCGAAGAATGACGGATCTTAAATTCATTGTATACAGAACCGCTTGTCGCGCTGCCTACATGGTGAACGACAGCTTTGGGGGCATAGTAATTGCGGTATCCCGCGATCCTGGCCCGGTATGCGACGTCCAGATCTTCCAGATACGCAAAATGTGCTTCATCAAACAGGCCGATCTCATCAAAAATCTCCCGACGATAAATTGCCGCAGCCGCGCATGCGGAAAAAATCTCTCTTTCCTGATCATAACGGCTTGCCGGCTTTCCCCTGCCAAGCGCATATGCCCAGCCAAGGGCACAGTAATAGTCGCCGGCATTGTCCATTTTCTGAGGATCACACATCTGCACCATTTTAGCCGCACAGGAAAAACCTCCTGTCGTCTCAATGGCACGCACAAGTTCTTCCACAAACGTCTCTTCACAGACCGTATCATTATTCAGAAGAATCACATAGGGCGTATCCGCCATGCAGATTCCCTCATTCACCGCACGGCAAAAGCCTTCATTTTCCTCAAACCGATACACAATCACTTCCGAAAAATGTGTTTCCACAAACTCCGCGCTGCCATCCCGCGAGCCATTGTCGATCAGGATCACCGAAAAATCCTGACGACTCTGCTGCATCAGCGAATCCAGACAGGGGCCAAGATATTCCATCCCATTCAGATTCGGTATCACTATTGTTGCTATTTGCATATCTATAAGCTCCGTAATGAATAATTCCACTTGCTCAGGGAAAGATTCCGGTTATAATAAGGATCTCCATCCTTCAGGATCCGGATCCACCGGGTCCGCATATACTCAATCTCGTCCTGAAAACGTCTTGCCTTCGCTTCTGTATCTTCCGGGCCGCGTGTCTTGGATTCATAGTGATAAAGCTCCGCGTAAGGATCGTATGCCACCAGATAACCGGCCTCACACACCTTCAGACAAAAATCAACATCATTAAACGCGATCGCCAGCTTCTCCTCAAAGCCTCCTGCTGCGTCATATGCCTCCCGTTTCACCATCATACACGCCGCTGTCACGGCGCTCAGATCCTGCTGCAGTGATTCCCGGTGCATATAGCCTGTATGCCCACGCTTCAGGCCGACAAAAACGCTCCCGGCAATCCCGCCGATCCCAATGACAATTCCGGCATGCTGTATGGTGTCATCCGGATAATACAGACGCGCACCGACAATCCCGGTGCCAGGTCTCTGACAATGTCCCAAAAGCTCCGTCATCCAGTCAGGAGAGATTACTTCCATATCATTATTCATGCAAAGGATATATTCACCTTTTGCATGTCGGATTCCGAAATTATTAATTGCGGAATAATTAAACTCTCTGTCCCAATATACAACATGAACTCCGTTTCGTCCATCTA
>JAJBVF010000475.1 GCA_020859965.1 Clostridiales bacterium | reverse complement strand
GTATATAGGATCAGACAATTGCCTCGGGTTCTTCACGAAGGATCCGGAGCTCATCATGCCGGTCTGCCATAAACAATTCGATCTCCTCGGAAGTCTCCTGCATATCCGCACTGACCGTCCCGTCCGCATAGCCATATACCGTAGCGCAGCATTCGTCCGTCATGCCGATTGTTGTATAATAAGGCTTTTCGTAAATCGTGTCAACCACTATCGGATGCAGGATCAGCCCCGTCTCCTCGCGCATCTCGCGCACTGCAGCGGCGTGGTAATCTTCTCCCGGCTCGATCAGGCCTGCCGGGAACTCATAAATATAATTATCGATCGCATAGCGATACTGACGAATCAAAACTACTTTATCCCGCGCTTCCCCATACAGGCTATAGATGATCACCCCGTCCGGCGACTGCTGTTTTGAGCTAAGTTCCAGATCTTCCACGTTCTTCGCGCGCGAAGAAACATAATACTTTCCTGCATGCCCCTTGCTGTTTTCCACATTCAGATCATACAGATTCACATAAGGATTCGCCGTTAATTTCTCTATTTTTCGAATTTTTCCCATACGAATTATCACACCTGCCCTGTTCTGTTTTTCATCCGATCCCCGCAATCCACGTATCGGATAGACCGCTTCTATCATACCACAGCAAAAGAATAAATCAACTGAAAAATCCCGATTCAGGCGATCTGCTTTCAACACCTGAACCGGGATTTTGTCTCACACGGCTGCCGCCGTTTCATATGTTTTTCATTTTAAGATAACGATACCTGCATCAGTTCTGCGGCTGCCGCTTTTTATTTATCTCATAAGCATCCTGCGAAGCAGTACGCAAAACAATACTGATGCGTTTGTACAGAACCATCGTCGGTACGGAAATGCAGATACCCTTAACAAGATTCAACGGTGCGACACAGAAAACAACAAATGTAGTCACTCCATTGACTGACGGATGGATCGCACTTCCCATCTCAATAATGGATTCCAGCGGCATCCCATACAGACTGGCAAATGCCGGAAGCAGATAAACCGCATTGAACATCGTGCCAAAGACAACCATAACTGCAGTACCTGTCACCAGTCCTACGATGGCCATTTTTCTCGTCTTTTGCACATGATAAACAATTGCAGCCGGTACCACAAAGGAGCATCCTACCACAAAATTTGCAAGATCTCCGACGAATGCGGTCGATGTGCCTTTAATCACAAGCTTCAGAAGAATCTTCACCAGCTCTATGACAACGCCGCCCACCGGCCCGAGACAAAATGCTCCGATCATGACCGGAATCTCACTGAAGTCCAGCTTGTAAAAGCCCGGAGCCAGAAAGGCAATCGGGAAATCAAAAATATGCAGCACCATAGCGATCGCGCCAAGCATGCCGCAGATCGTGATATAGCGTGTCTTACTCACCTGCGCGATATTTTTCTTCAGCACAGTAGCCTCCAGTCCCCATGACACGCCGATAATCGCCGCGATCACAACGACACACACCAGCACAAAACGCACATTTTCCGCAATTGTCTGTAATAATCCTGTTCCCATGTTCATTCTCCCTTTCTTAAATAGAAATATTATTTTTCATTTAAGGAAAAGGCTCTCCCTGGTGCAGCGCGAAATAGATGATCTGCGATCGAGTTGGAGGCGGCTTATCGGCTCCTGCTCGCCCGCGCCGGCCGCATCTGGCGTCAGCCAAAAATATTCCTTGCGCAGCCGTGTGCATAAAACATAAAAACCGCGGGATCTTCTATAAGAAAATCTCCGCGGCATCATCAGACGATTCATCGCAATCGCTCTGCATTTCTTCTCTCATCCAGACTATACTGTCGGTTCCGGAATTCGTCGCCTGGACGTCACCGGATCAGCCGCTTGCGCGGGTCGCGGACTTTACCGCCGGTGGGGAATCACACCCCGCCCCGAAGAACCAATCTTAAACTGAAAACATCATAACGCACTTCTCGCATATATGCAAGTGTTTTTTACATGTTATCAAACTATTTTCATGTTACTTTTTCCTTCCTGTTTTCTCATAAGCAGCTCTGCTCCGTTCCAGGACGGCCAAAACGCTCACTCCTCAGTCACACACATTCACCGGCGTTCCTTCCAGATAAGCATAGACATTATCAAACACAATCTTAGCCCGACGCAGCATCGCCTCCTCAGAAATAAAAGCCTGATGCGGTGTCAAAAGAGTATTTTTCGCATGAAGAAGCGGATAATCCTCAGGAAGCGGTGGTTCCATATCAAATACGTCCACGCAGGCAAAGCCGAGGCGTCCCTCATTCAGCGCTTCTGCGAGTGCTGCATTGTCCACGATCGGGCCACGGGCACAGTTGATAAAAACAGTATCCGGGCGCATCAGCGCAATCCGCTCTTTCGACAAAAATCCTCTGGTCTGTGCATTCAACGGCAGATTCAAAGACACAATGTCGCTCGAGGAAAGCACCTCTTCCAATGACCGATATTCGATTCCAAGTGCTTTGGCTTCCTCATTTTCGCTTCTGTTATATGCGATCACCTTTGCGCCAAAGGCAAGAAACAGCTTCGCAGTCATCAGTCCAATCCGGCCAAGTCCGATAATGCCAACCGTACGGCCACAGATCTCCCGGCCGCCGATCCCGGCGCTTGTCCCGCCCGCACGAACCACGCTGTCCGCTTTCACTACTTTCCTCAGTGCATCCACAGCCATGCCTATGATCAGTTCCGCCACAGTCTGATTTGAATAACCGGCAGCATTACAGATCAGGATTCCCCGGTCTTTGCACACATCCACAGCGACATGGTCAATCCCGGTAAACGCCACTGAAAGCATTTTCAACGAATCCGCTTTCTCTACTACTTCCGCAGGATAAGGGTTGTTCGCAATCATTATGATATCGCAGCCGGCGCTTCTCGCAGAAAGTTCTGTCGGATCTGTCGTCTTCGTATCATAAGAAACAAACTCGTGTCCCATCGCTTTGAGTTTTTCCGCATGAGCCGCTATCACATCAGCAGGAACTCCAATCGGCTCTAACAATGCAATTTTCATCATTTTTCACTCCCCATTTTTATTCATTTCCTATATACGTCTGATTATACTATTGAAAAGGCGAAATGTCATCGGGTTTTTCGGATTTCCATGCAAAAATCTACAGCACAAAATCATATCTCAGTATTATCGCAATAAATCCAATTATTTTTGCCGCACCGCTTTACTTTGCACCTGCATTGAGTTAAATTGTTTATGTTTCTTGTGTTCAGAATTAAACTATAGGCAATTCAATGTAACAAAACCAAGGAGGAAGCAGGATGACAGAAAAGCGAAAAAAACAGTACCGTCAGCTTGGCCTGACTATCGCGTATTATCGGAAACTGACCGGAATGACTCAGATGCAGCTTGCGGAGGCGATTAATGTAAGCCGCACGCATTTAAGCAATATAGAAGCCCCCAACATGCCGACCTCGGTTTCCCTCGAGCTTTTGTTTGATATTTCCGATGTACTGGAGATTCCGATCTCTAAATTATTCGAATTCAGAGAATAAGGCAGCAAAGCGCCCTCGCCGGGTTATATCCACAATCTCTGATTGTGGATGTGGGCATCCCACGCTTCGCATGGGATATGCCTTGCCCGGCTCTGCACATCAAGAAACGAGCAGAAGACAATTTGTTCGCCTTCTGCTCGTCTGCATATCAATACACCTCATAACAGGCAGCGAAATATTATCAATTCTGCCTGTAAAATCAAGGCTATTGCCACTTACTGCAATTCGTTCGGTCCGATTTCACCTTTCTCAAATGCGAGCGCATTTTCCATAGTGGTCTCGCTGATTGCCTGCATCGCCTCTTCTGTAAAAAATCCCTGATGAGATGTCACGACCACGTTCGGAAAAGAAAGCAGACGCGCTACTGTCGAATGCGGCAGGATCTCATCTGACATATCCTCATAGACTGAACCATTTTCTTCTTCATACACATCAAGGCCAACCGCGAAGAATTTATTTTCCCGGATTCCACGAACCAGATCCTCCGTCTTGATCAGACCGCCGCGCGAAGTATTTACGAGAATCACGCCATCCTTCATTTTCCCAATCGAGTCGATATTGATCATATGGTGTGTCTCCGGCGTAAGAGGGCAATGTAATGAAATCAGATCTGATTGCCTGAGAAGCTCATCCAGATCCACATATTCCACAAAGTCCAGACTCTTATTCGGATAGCAGTCATAAGCGATTACCTTCATACCAAAACCCTGGCAGATGCACGCCATCGCTGCTCCGATACGGCCAGTGCCAACAATTCCCGCTGTGCGCCCATAAAAAGATACTCCAAGAAGGCCGGAAAGGCTGTAATTGTTCTCGCGCACCTTGATATAAGCTTTATGAAGATGCCGGTTTGCCGTCAGAGCCAGTGCCATCGCATGCTCCGCCACAGATTCCGGCGAATAGCCGGGTACATGAGCCACCCGGATTCCATATTTCCCGGCAGCTTCCAGATCTACGTTATTATATCCCGCGCAGCGCATCAGAATCAATTTTACGCCACATTCATTCAAAAGTTCAATCGTCTGTGTGCCAATATCCATGTTCACAAACGCGCATACCGCATCATATCCTCTTGCCAGCATCGCCGTATTCGGAGTCAGTTCTGCTTCAATAAATTTCACATCAATTCCCGCGTATTTCTCCTGTTCCATATAGGGAAGAAGGTATTCCCTGTCATAGTTTTTGGTGCCGAAAAATAAAAGCTTCATAACGTACCTCCTCTTAATCTGCCTCTTGTTAATTTTTTAACCATCCGAAGGATACTCTATTCTGCCCACTTTGTCAATTCTTTTTTGCGTCCTCGCGTAAAATCAGATTTTTCTCCGGGCATCTGTTTCTCATTATTTCCCATTTACTTTAAACTATACCGATAAAAAACTCATTTCTACGTAAATACTGTGCTCAATTCAACTGCAAACAAAGCCCCCAAATGAAAGCATACAGGACATCAAACTTGCTGCGATACAAGTATCAGGATATTTATCTACACTCCGCTCCGGTCGGCGCTTAACGAGTGCCACTGGCACTCAGTGCCCTTATAACTCCGGCTACCTGGCTCGTTGATTCGCGGAAATAAAAATAAATAATAGCGTTAAATCGGTGTTTCCATCTCCGTTCTTAATTTTTCCAACGCACGCTTCTCCAGCCGGGAAACATAAGAGCGGCTGATCCCCAGGGACGCAGCAATCTCCCGCTGTGTACGCTCTTTTTGTTCATTCAGGCCATAGCGTTCCACTATCACCTGACGTTCCCGCTCATTCAACACATTCCCCATACATATTCTCATGCGGTCAATATTTTTCTTTGTTTCCAAATCCTCAATGACATCAATCGGTTCACTTTCCAGTACATCCATCAGCCGAAGCTCCCGCCCCTCCTGATCGGTGCCAATTTTTTCATACATAGACACCTCATGCGTCAGCTTCTTGCGGGAGCGGAGCATCATCAGGAGTTCATTTGCTATCGTCGCCCCGACGCGTTTTTGGAGACGGATTGGCTGATTCAGACCCCTCATCTCCGGAATTAGTACCCGATAAGCTGTCTGA
>JAJBVF010000293.1 GCA_020859965.1 Clostridiales bacterium | reverse complement strand
CAACTTAACAACGCTTACGGCCAGATGGATTGCCATGACATTGCCGGTTCCGGCATATGCCGCAAGAGCCTTTTCGGGCAGAACCGCACGGCTCGGCAAGGTTGACGTCATAGTTCCTATGCCGTATACGCCGTCGGAGTTATCGCCCCATGTGATAATCTGTCCGTCGTTCTTAAGGATATGCATTGTTTCGCCTGTCTTGTCTGCAACAAGCTTTCTCGCACCCTTAAGAATTGTGTTTCTTCCTGTAATATTTCTCGGGAGAGTCATCTTCGCATTATATGTATCCTGCGGTGAAACAACTCCCTTATAGTTATAGCCCCATCCGTAAATATTGCCGTCAATATCGATTGCGAACGAGTACTGCTTTGTATCGTCACTCGAGTCTGCGCCGACACCTGCCGCGGCTATATCGATAATCATCGAGCCAACGCCATCGGTTCCGTCCTCATAATCGCCGAGATAGTAGCTTCTTGTTGTTCCGTATACCTGCGACGCGTACTGCTGGATATTAAGCTCTGTCTGCGAGCCGTTTCCGAGTGCGCCCTTAACGCCGGTACCCCAAGCATATACATGACCGTCGCTTGTAAGCGCGAGGTTATGGTTACCGCTTGCGGCAATCTTTATAACATTGGTAAGTGCCTTTGTTCCCGATGTTGAGGAATCGCGCATCATTACCTGTACGGGGATGTCTATATAGCTCTGCTTGCTTCCGCTTCCCGATTGTCCGTAGGTGTTATCGCCCCACGCCCAAACGGTTCCATCGGATCTCAGCGATATTGTGTGGTTTTCACCGACCGCTATCATAGGCATTACATTGCTGCTGTCCTCTCCCGCGGGGATTATATTAAGCTTAATTATACCAACATTGTCGCGTGAATCTCTGGCGATGAGGTATGTTGTTCCGGTGTTGCTTCCGACATACAGTACGCCATCCTCATTTTCGTTGTTGCTATTCTTGTTTGTGAAGTCCGCAACAGAGGTGTTAATCGACTCAAATGTCAAATCAACCGGTTTATAAGCGGATTCGCCGAAGAGCGTAAAGCCTATAATGCCTATAACGCTGTCGAGATCAATCGCAACCATATCGCCCTGTCTTACCGCGGTTTCAAGAATACCGTTCTCACGAAGGATTGTATCGTAGAACATTGTAATATCGCTTGATACGCCATTTCTGGTCAACTCTGCCTCGGAGAAGTCGATGTATGCTCCGCCGCCGTCTATAAGTACCTCTGCGGGGTACTCGCGGGTATCGTTTGTACCGTCGCCTATTTGTCCGTATGAGTTGTCGCCCCATGCGTAAATCTTACCGATATTATCATATATTACACCGTTTTCTCCGTTTGCGGATGCCGCAATCATCTTTGCGCCCGTGAACGGGTCATAATGATAGTCGGGATCGCTGTCGCCGGCGTGCAGCTGCGTTACCGCCGCGTCGAGAATATCATATTCATATGTATCGATACCGAGCTGACCGTAATTTGTATTATGACCCAATACTCTCGCGTGTCCGTTCTGGTACGTTACAAATGATGATTCGCCCGCGGTTATGCCGTTGGGAATCCATTCCACGCCGTCGGTAGTTTCGGTTGCGCTTGTGTAAGCGTAATTATATGTATACGAAAGCGTAGGAACGTATATAACTTTGTCATATACAGTTTCATACGTATCCGGATCCACTGTTGTTTCAAGACCGAGCTGGTTGTAATTATTGTTGCCCCATCCGTATACTTTATTGTTTTCCGAAAGTACCATTACGCTCTTTGTGCCTACCGATACAGTAACCGACTGTTCGGAGGTTTCCGCGTACATCGGGCCGTGTCCGGCGTAGCTTGTCTTACCAAACTCACCTGTTGAACCATCGCCCCATACCACAACGTCACCGTTTCTTGTAAGAGCGTAGCTTGTATTGTTATCGGCAAATACCGCCGCGATGTTAAGCGACTCTCTTATATAAAGCTTCTGCGGCTTTGACGAGCTTTCGGATGAGCTTGCTTCAGGTGCAACCTGATATGCGCTGTAGTCGCCGAAGCCGTAAATCGTACCGTCGGCTGCCAGCAGGAGCGTATGATTTGCGCCTACCGCTATATCTACAATATTCTCAATACCTTCTATTAATACAGGCGATGCCTGATTAGCCGTTTCAATAGGATTGATATTTCCGCCCAGACCAAGCTGACCGTAATCATTTCTTCCCCATGTATAAACCGTACCGTCGGTTCTGAGCGCCACGATAAAGCCGTCGCCTACGGCAACCTTCTTAACGTTGCCGTTAATGGCAACATTCGGTGTCGTCGAATACGGAGTTGTTGTGCTGTCGGCATCGATTCCGAGCTGTCCGTAGGTATTATCGCCCCATGTTTATAGAACGCCCGAATCGGTTATAGCCGCCATAGTCTTTCCGCCTGATGCAACCTGCGGATATACAACGCTGTCTGCTTGGATAACAGTGTCAGCGGTGCTGTACTGCGTATCCATCGGCATAACATTTATCTTGATTATGCCCGTAGCTCCGGTATCATTACCCTTTACTACGATATATGTTGTTCCGAGGTATATCGAATCTCCCGTATCTGTCGGGATTACCTCGCCGTCACTTGTTACATAGGCAATACTCTCGTCAAGCGATTTATATGTATAACCGCTTTCCGAAACAGTGTATTTGCCTGTTATCAGGTTGAAGCCCGGATCTCTCTCAACGAACATATCCGACACGTCAATAACGAGCTTCTCGCTGCGGAGAACGCTTATTTCATAAGGCATCGGGTTTTCATCGGAGTATACTTCCGTTACGTCGGTATAATTTCCGTCCTCATCCTTTCTTATAACAGAACCGCTGTTCATAACAACAGTATCCGCGCTTCTTCCGAGTCCTATTTCAACCGGAACGGCGCTGTCCTCACCGGTTCCGTCACCGAGCTGACCATAGGCATTACCGCCGAGCGCCCAAACGCTTCCGTCGGTTTTAAGGATAACAGTGCTTTCCTCTGCGCCCGCCGTCATAATAACATCGTCAACCGCTATTTCGCCGGCTATATCGCTAAGGAGCGCAACCGCACCGGTATTCGTTTCTGCAACGTCCGCATTTGCGGCGTCGCTGTCCACAGTCGCGTTGAGGTTTTTACCC
Source organism: Clostridiales bacterium (assembly GCA_020859965.1). Lineage (GTDB taxonomy): Bacteria > Bacillota > Clostridia > Lachnospirales > Lachnospiraceae > Choladousia. The sequence continues at coordinate 2,450 of JAJBVF010000293.1, read as the reverse complement.
CATGTCAGAACGCTCTTATCCGAAAGAAGTATAGCGTTCATATAATTCGCGCCGACGCTAATCTGTCTGACACCCGTAACCTTTTCACCGGATTCGGCGTAAAGCACCTGAACGGGAATGGGAACCACATCGCCGTTTCCGAGATTACCAACCTGACCGCTGGAATTATCGCCCCATGCCCAGGCTGTCATATCGGTCTTTATCGCGGCGGAGTTATTGTATCCCGCCGAAATCTTTTCAACATCCTGAATATCAGCTGCTACCGGCACCGTTCTCGTCTTAACTTCCGAAACATTGCCGTCCTCGTCCTCTACACCGTAATATGTACCCTCGCCGAGCTGACCGTAGGTGTTGTCACCTCACGCCCAAACACTGCCGTCCTTATCGAGAGCAAGCATATGGTGTGAGCCTGCGGCAATAGATATGATATTTTCAAGTTAGCTTGATGTGCTCTTGCTCTTTCCTGCAAGAACTCTTTGCGGAGTAAGCTGAATATCGTCTGTTTTGTTTATACCCAACAAGCCGTCCTCGTTGTTTCCGAACATCCATACATATCCGTTCTCGTCAAGAGCCGCTGTGAAGTCCTCGCCCGCGGCAATATCAACAATACCCGAAAGGGCTGTATCTCCATTTACTACCGCTACGGGGATTGTGCTGTTATCGGTGCTTCCGTTTCCGAGCTGTCCGCTCGCGCCGAGTCCCCATGTATAAACCTGTCCGTCGGAGGTAAGCGCAACGCTATGGTAAGCGCCCTGCGCAACCTTTATAACATCTGTCAAATATTTATCGGATATCGGGTTGCGTACCTGTACAGGAATATATGACGCTTCATTCGACTTGTTTCCGAGCTGTCCGTAGGTATTGTCGCCCCATGTCCAGACTGTACCGTCCGACATAAGCGCAATCGAATTATGCGCGTTCGACGCTACCATAGGAGCCGTTTCGATTGTTTGAGTTGTCGAATCGCCGTCAATTGCCGTAGTCATATATTCAAGCTCAAAGGTTTGAGAAATATTTCTCGTTCTATCCTGAATAATCAAGGTTGTTACGGCATATTTGTTGTCTATCGCCTTTTGCGTCGGCGTTACAATCCAATCGTCGTCAACGCTGAACAGAGTGCTGTCCGCGGCGATCATGTAAATATCCTCTACCTTAAATTCATCGCTGCCCGTTTCCGATACAAGGTTCAGATAATATCTAAACTCATCATAAACCGCATCCTTATCGAGAACAAACTGCTGGATGTTGCCCGAAGAATCATTGGTAAGAGTTATGGTTCTCGGTACCGTATTTAAAGTATCGTACTCGGTATCATCGGTCTTGCTGAATAGGCTTACCGAAGCCGACATGAGGGATATGCTTCCGTCATTGTCCGCGTCATCCGCCGATACCTCTGCTTCAAATTCCGCTACCGTTTCAATCTCGCTGCTTGCCTCAAGCATTGCAAATGTCGTAAATTCCTCCGAGGTTACTATTTCACCCGCATTTGTATTTGTAACAATCTTTGCGCTTCTTATTGTAAGCTTGGAGTTAGCGCCTGTCGCTACCGGTACAAGCTGTTCATCATATGTGCTGTTGCCGAGCTGTCCGCTTTCATTTGCGCCCCAAGCGTACATATTGCCTTCTTCCGAAAGTGCGACAACGAAGCCGATGCCCGCGGCAACAGATTCAATCGATGTAACATCGCTCTGCATTACGGGGTACAATCTTTCAAAATACGACGCGTCGCCAATCTGACCGTTGTCATTCGCGCCCCAGCTGTAAACGCGGCCGTTTGTACCTACTGCCACTGCATTGGTCTTTGTTGCGGCAATCGATGAAATGCTGGTAAGTGTTCCGTCGCCGGTTATTCCCGATACGGCTGTCGCGTATGTTACAGTGCCGCCCTTTGAGCCGCTGCCCGCAACGCCGTAGGTATTATCGCCCCATACATATACGGTACCGTCCGTTGTAAGCGCCATAGAATAATCCGCCGCTGCCGCTACCGCGACTGCATTGGTAATTGCGGTTCCGTCGCTCTTCTTAACACTAAGCAACGCTGCGCTTGAACCGGTAGCAGTGCCCTGACCGAGCTGTCCCTTTGAGTTGTCGCCCCAAGCGTAAACCGTACCCTGCGTAGCCTTGTCAACCTCTGATTCGGCTACAACTATACCTATTGAATGGTTTGTTCCCGATGCAACATCTATAAAGTTGTAATCGGCGCTGTCTATCGCAACAAGATGAGCGCTCGAAGCGAAGCTGCTGTCGGAAGGTGATGTTATCGCACTGCTTCCGTTCTGAACAGCCTGCTGATTACCGAGCTGTTTATATGTGTTATCTCCCCATGTATAAACTCTGTTGTTTGAGTCATTTACACCAAGCATATGGTTTTCACCCAACACAACAGCTTCAACATAATTTGCCTCGTTTTTCGTGGGATCGGGTTAGTCATAAAAATCCTCAACCACTGT
>JAJBVF010000352.1 GCA_020859965.1 Clostridiales bacterium | reverse complement strand
AGCCGATACTGCGCGGTAGCCAGATAAAGGCGGATATCCTCTGTATTGGACGGCATACGGCTGTCTGTGTTCGCAAGCGCTTCTTCAAACGCATCCACAGCGCTCTCATAATCTCCCAGCCCCATATAGGCCAGACCAAGTCCGCGGTAAGCAAGAACCTGCTGTTCTCCATCCGCTACCGCCTCCTCAAAAAGCTCCAAGGCTTCCTGATAACTGCCCTCTTCGATCGCCTCCAGACCGGCCACGGTATTTTCACCGGTGGCTCCGCCCATCGCGCAGCCGCCCGCAAATACCGCAAGTATCATCATCGCCGCGCAGCCGGCAGTTCGAATTTTATTTCCTGTCCTCATTCATATTCCTTTCCATAGCGTTGCTCCAACACACAACATTTCTATTGGCAACGTGTTCTTTCCTGTTCGCAGAAGTCTTAGCATACAATTTTGCCGCACTTCTGCTTTTCGAACCAACAGGCTTTTGCCCATAATTGTACCATGCCCCCCGGAAACCTTCAAGAAAAACAATTCAGGAGATTCTCAAAGGGCGATTTTTTATTGCTACCCTATCTGCAACTGTGCTATAATATGCCCCGAAGAAATTTTCACCGCTTGCGAGTGAAAATTACGAGGGGCAACGAGCAGCTTTGCTGCGAGTTAAAATGCCCCGAAGAAATTTCCACCGCTTGCGAATGGAAATCACAAGGGGCAACGAGCAGCCTTGCTGCGAGTAAATATGCCACAGGATAAGCAGCTGTCCGGTCATCTGAAAATTCATCACTTCTATGGATACAACACAATCTGTGACAATCCAGGCTGCTATTATTTTACTGTAAAAGCGTTCTCGATAGCCAGAGACTCGAGGCGCGCTCGCGTGCCTAAGAGACTGGATATCAGAGAACCAAACCGGTATGAGCAAGTAGCCATTTTTCAAAGAAAAATGAGCGGATTGCGAATACCGGTGGCGATGGCGTGAGTGCAAAGCACGTAGCCATCGGCTTCTACATCGTAGTGGTGCCGCGAAAAATACGGCATGGGAATTTACAAAAGATTCGGAGGATCAGTTTTTATGAAATGGTTTCGTTTTCCGGCAGCCTTGCTTCTTTGCTGCCTGCTGTGCATTGCGCCTTCCGCTGTAATCAAAGCAGCAGATCTCATGCCCGGGCTCTATGAGATCACCAGTGCCATCAATGACGATTTTGTACTGGACGCAAAGACCTGCACTGAACTGGGCACGGAGTATCATTCCCTGCAGCTTTATGACCGGCTGGATATCAACCAGCAAAAATTTTATCTGGAACAAATGTCCGACATCTCCTGGAGACTCAGTGTACTTTCCTCTGGCGAAGCCGTCACCTATTCCGCGGATAATGCGAGCATATCTCTTGCTGAACTGATTCAGGATACCAGCCCTGACACCAAAAAAATGCAGGCTTTTAAGTTTACCGATGCCGGAGACGGCAGCTATTATATCCGGACATCCGATGGGTATTATCTGACTCTGGACACCTCTTCTGTCCACAGAGGCAGTACGATCATTCTCAAAGAATTTACCGGATATGCCAATCAGAGATGGTGTCTGAAGGCTACGTGGGTCAGCGCTACGGACAATGCCGATACGGATGTATTCAATCCTTATGAGGAAGGCGGCATCTATGAGGATCTGATTCTGACCATCAAGACCGATTCGATGCGCGATATACTGACTGCCGACACTGCAGCCGGATGGGTTTCCATTTCGGAAGACCATCAGCTCATCTACAGCACGGAATCTGCCACAGCTTTTGTTCAGACACTAGCTGACAAATACAACACGTTCGAAAATGGTCTGGAATTTACCACAAGCCTCGGCGCCACGATCACGATCACGGAAGGTTCTTACGGATGGAGCATGGATGTGGACTCTACCGTTGCTCTCCTCCTCGAAACGATCAGACAAAACGGCCGTGTCCTCATGGAACCCGTCTGGTTCAGCACTGGCGCGGCATTTACAGAAGAGAGCTGCATTGGCGACAGTTACGTAGAAGTAGATCTCACCAATCAGAAGGTATGGCTGTACAAAGACGGCGAACTTCTGGTAGAAAGTGATTGCGTGAGCGGTACTTACAACAATGAAAGCCGCCGGACTCCGGGCGGAATCTATACGATCTTCTACATGCAGTCTCCGGCAGTGCTTCGGGGTGCAGACTATACTTCTCCGGTCGATTACTGGATGGCGTTTAATGGCGGCATCGGGCTGCACGACGCAAGCTGGCGTTCCGAATTCGGCGGCGATATTTATCTGAACAACGGTTCACACGGCTGTATCAATCTCCCGAATGAGACTGCCCGGATCATCTACGAGAACGTCTCGATCGGCTACATTGTGGTACTTTATTATTAGAAAAGGAATGTGATACTATGCTCGGCAGCTGGTCTGAAAGCATACAAAACTATATCGGCGAATCCGTCCCGGGCGTCTTATCTTTTATATTCAAAGTCGTCCTTTGCATTGTCGTATACCTGATCGGCCGGAAGGTGATCTCCTGGCTGACCCGCGAGTTCCGCCAGATGATGGACCGCACGAAAATGCAGGCCGGAGCGGTGACGTTTTCCTGCTCCATGATCAAAATCCTGCTCTATACGATTCTGGTGCTCGGCATCGCCATGCAGTTTGGCGTCACCGAATCGTCTGTCGCTGCATTGGTGGCCTCCGCCGGCGTCGCCATTGGCCTGGCCTTTCAGGGCGGTCTCTCCAATCTGGTCGGCGGTTTTCTGATCCTGATGTTCCAGCCTTTTAAAGTCGGGGATTACATTATCACGCAGGGGCAGGAAGGTACGGTTCAGAAAATCGAGATCATGTACACCACTTTGCTGACGACTGACACCCGCCGCGTGATCGTGCCAAACGGCACACTCGCGGACAATGTAATCGTAAATGTGACCGCCGCCAACCGCCGCAAGCTGGAGGTCAAGGCAAGCATCTCCTATGAGGATGATCTGCAGAGCGCCAAACAGGTGCTGGAGCGGCTGATCATGGAAAATCCGGATGTACTGCACGAAGAAGAACATCTGGTATTTGTCTCCGAGCTGGGAGATTCCGGCGTCGTGCTGGGACTGCGCTGCTGGGTACCCACCGATAAATATTATCCGGTGCTCTGGCAGATGAACGAGCACATCAAACTCGAATTTGACCGCGCCGGGCTCCACATCCCCTATCCGCAGATGGATGTGCACGTATCCGATGTTTCAAACGGGTCAATCGATATCAGAGAACGCTTCACAGGAATAAAAGAATAGCAATCAGTAATCACGAAAAAATGATTTCAGGCAGAAACAAAAAAGAAGGTGAAAGCCATGGCAGAAAACCAGAAAACACATAATACCAAACCGGTTTCCAGTACCGGTCTGATCCATATTTACTGCGGCGACGGAAAAGGAAAAACGACCACCGGCATGGGGCTTTGCGCACGCGCAGCCGGATATGGACTGAAAGTACTGATCTATCAGTTTATGAAAGACAATTCGACCAGCGAGCGGAAGGTACTTTCCCTCTCTGAAAACATCACCATTGTCGATGGACTTCCACAGGAAAAATTCAGCTTCCGCATGACACCGGAAGAAAAAGCAGAACGAAAATCCTACTATGAGCAACAGCTGCGCACCGTGACACAGAAAGCCACGGACGAGGCCTATGATGTGCTGTTCCTGGACGAAGCGATCTACACCATCCGCGCCGGACTGCTTGATGAAGCGCTGCTCCTTGATTTTCTGCAAAAAAAGCCCGCACACCTCGAGGTCATCCTGACCGGGCAGAACCCAAGCCAGGAGCTCATCGAGATGGCGGACTATGTCTCTGAGATCAGAAAGATCCGGCACCCATTCGACAAAGGTCTGCGGGCACGCAAGGGAATCGAAAGTTAGATATATCTGTACTCACCTATCATTTATACGAGCAGCGGTGACAGCAGATCGCACAGTTTTAAAGCACAACCCCATCCTTGAAGATAGAAATCTCACGATACCCAAACTCCTCTGAACGTGTCTTCTTACCGTTTGCCACTTCGATCACCAGGTCGAGCAGCCGCTGTGCCGCAGCTTCGATCGGTTCGCCGTCCGCGATCGGACCGGCGTCAAAATCAATCCAGTTCTTCTTGCGGGCAGCAAGCTGGCTGTTCGTCGCGATTTTAAGCGTCGGCGCCGGTGCGCCAAACGGCGTACCTCTTCCGGTCGTAAACAGGATCATGTGCGCGCCCGCCGCCGTCATGGCAGTCGCAGACACCAGATCATTTCCCGGACCATAAAGCATGTTCAGCCCCTTCGTCACAACTGCGTCGCCATAGCCGATCACATCCATGATCGGGGCGGTGCCGCCCTTCTGCACACAGCCGCAGGATTTGTCTTCCAGCGTCGTGATACCGCCCTGGCGGTTGCCCGGGCTCGGGTTGTCATAGACGACCTCATTGTGGCTGATAAAGTAATTCTTAAATCCATTGATCATATCAACGGCTTTTTCAAATATCTGCTCATCCGCGCAGCGGTTCATCAGAAAGCCCTCCGCGCCAAACATCTCCGGCACCTCAGTCAGCACGGTAGAGCCTCCGCGCGCTGTCATCATATCGCTGAATCTTCCAACCGTCGGGTTCGCGGTAATACCGGAAAGTCCGTCGGATCCTCCGCACTTCATACCGACTACCAGCTCGCTCACCGGGATCGGCTCCCGCTTAAACTGCGCCGCGTATGCCGCACATGCTTCCAGCAGTTCCCGCCCTGTCGCAAACTCGTCTTCTACCAGCTGGCAGGTAAGGAATTTCACGCGGTCTTCGTCATAATCTCCCAGTTCTTCCAGAAACTGCTCATGCGTCAGGTTTTCGCATCCAAGTCCGACTACCAGTACGGCCGCTGCATTCGGATGGCGCACGAGCGCCGCCAGAAGCTTTCTGGTCTGCGCGTGATCATGACCAGTCTGGCTGCATCCAAACGGATGCGGGAAGGTATACAGACCATCGATCGTCCCACAAACCAGATCCTGATTATCCGCTGCCAGCTTCTTCGCCACATCATTTACGCAGCCGACCGTCGGGATGATCCAGATCTCATTCCGGATCGCAGCGCGGCCATCCTTCCGGCGATAACCCTGAAACATCTCCGGCTCCACCGGCGCCGGATAATGAAGCTCCGGCTGATAGCTGTATTCCATCTCGCCTTCCAGATTTGTCTTTACATTGTGCGTATGCATCCACATACCCGGTTCCGCATCGGAAGTCGCGTGTCCGATCGAGAAGCCATATTTGATAATATTTTCCCCGGATTTGATCGGCGCGATCGCCATCTTATGCCCCTGAGGGATATCTTCAACCGCTGTGATCAGCTGGCCGCCCACCTCGAGCTGCTCTTCCTTTGCGATCGGATGCAATGCTACAACTACATTATCATTCGGTGCTATCTTGATTATCTTCATATTCTCACTCCATATATAATACCACGGTCGTTCTTCCTTATCTGTCACTGTGCCAGGCGGATGCAGCGCAAGCTGCATAACTCCGCACCCGCCTGTGATCGAGTAGGAGGCGGTGATTAACCGCCGTCCTCTCACAGCACCGAAC
>JAJBVF010000077.1 GCA_020859965.1 Clostridiales bacterium | reverse complement strand
CCGTACGTTCGGTGCTGTGAGAGGACGGCGGCTAATCACCGCCTCCTACTCGATTTCGGATCATCTCCATATCGGAAGCGTTCACCCGGATATTCGTATACAATTTTTTACCTTCGGATGTGGTCATTTCTACCGAGATGACAGATCCCTCATCTACTGCTTCTGAAGCAGCATTGAGGAAAGGAACAATCCTGGGATGATTGTTCTGAAACTGCTCATACATCCCTTTCATCTGCATGAGCATCATCGGATTGATCTTTGTATTTCCCATTGCTGTTTTCCCCCTGACCCGTATTCTGCTTCTGCGATGTAATCAATCATTACTCACATACAGCGATATTAACCATTCTTTATGTGTCCAGCGGTCTGTTCAGTTCCTCCGTCCCTGGCAGAACAAAACGCCCTTTCTCCAGCAGTGAAATACGGCTGCCATCCGCACAGATCACCTGAATATGACCAATCTCTTCATATGGTATTGTAATATCCGTATGGCAGCCGAAATATGCCTTTGATGCATCTTCCTTTCGCAAAATGGAAACTTCATTGTCTCGCGCTATGATCTCTTTTCCGTTTGCATTGTAGACCGGGGTGTCCTCCTGACAGCTGTAACAGGTATCTCCAAGCGCAAAATGCGGTCCGGTCTTTTCCGCGATCAGGATTGGTAAAAGTCCGGCTATATGGTACTTCTTTGCCATCCGGTACGCTGTCGTATTTGTGCCGATCGCAAATTCTCCGAGAGGCAATGTCTCATGACCATGCATCACATTTTGGAAGAAATACTTCCGGTTCTCCTCCGGATTATCAAAATTACTGCAATCATAAGCAGACACCATTCCATCTTTTAACTGTACTTCAAGATTGATATAATTAAGAGAATCCAGATATACCTGTTTCACATGCAGCAGGCCGTTTGTTCCATGAAGTTTGGGCGAAGTAAAGACTTCCCCCACGGGAATATTGACATCCGCCACACAGTTTTCAAAAATCGTCTCTCTTCCGGGATTCGTCATCTGCATCAATGCCACCGTCAGGTCTGTCCGATTGCCATTCTGCCCTGCAATATGAACCGCCACACCCTGATCCAGCGCATCGATCAGAACCTGCTGAATTCGCTGATAAAGCTGATAATCCAGCGTATTGATCTTTACTGTCTCCCGGAAAATTTCCTCAAATTGACCGCCAATCTCCGGTACAGGAAAAGCGATGATCGTAAAACTGCGCTCCTTTCCGACAATATACTGATTGGTAATCTGTGAAGCCTCATTGTCCATCCAGTTGGCAAGCTCCTGCTGATGCTCCGAGAGGGCACAGGCGGCTGGCCTAACGATTGGTGAAAAAGGCTTTTCTCCAAACACTTCAACGACTGCCGGGCCTCCATGCTCCCTTGCTTTCTGCCTGTACGCCTCATAGGTGGTACGCATCACACCAAGCTTTCTCTCAATAAACTTTTTGTCCAGGTAAACCGCATTGTCTGCACGATGATCATAATCAAACTGCGGATTCGGCACCGCCCCAGTGTAACCGATGCGCATGTGCTGCCGTTTATTTATCGTACTTACCGCGGCACGGTAAATGACCGGCCGCAGTCCAATTTTCTCAAAATTACGGATTGCATACCGGATCATCCGCTCAAAGCCAAGCGGATACCGGATATTCACCGTTTTCTTAATGGACAGATCTTTTCCTCCCATCTGAAAACCGATTCGATATCCTTCTGTGAAGGTATCTGCCATCGCTGAAATATCTTCTTCCGGCAGTTCATTCAAAAACGCCGCCATCCGCAGTTCATTTTCCGACACATATTCTCCATATTGATAAAGGTAGCGCAGGTCACTCAAATCGGAATCCATAACGATCCGAACAGCAAAATCCAGCTCCGGATCCACCGCCTCCCGCACACGGTGCGCCGCAAAGAGATCGGTGTAGTCGCTGACAAACCAATAAAGGATCTGCTGCAATTCCCGGCAGGAAGGAAGATCTTCTCCTTCATAACTATTGTAGATTTCCAGAAACAGTTCCTGTAAAACCGTCTGTTCTTCCAGCCTCTGCTCATACACATAAACGATCATACCGCGCAGTTCCGTATAGAGGAAACTCAGCAGTCTGCCATATGATTCGCCAAGCGTCCGCACCGCAAATTCAGGATTCCCATAACTTGTATCATAGTTTTCCGGAAGAATGTCATGATAAAGCCGTTCATTCCATTCCTGACATTGTGACAGGTCATCCATCTGGCTCCCCTGCACTATACGGCCTTCCTCTACCCGTACTTTCAAATCATTCATCAAAAGCAAAAAATCTGCTGTTCGTTTAAAATAATCAGAAAAAGGAGCCGGTACCGTATCTTCCGCACCGATCTCCCGTATCCGTCCCTGAGAAAGCTCATACCGCTCTTCCAGAAATTCTGTTTTTTCCAAATCATCCATATTCTAAAAAGCGCCTCCTGTCCATGATACTACATCATACTTACCAGTCCGACACAGACGATAAAAAACCATCCGACAATAGCTACAGTGCTCACGATCGTGCCGAATTTACTGCAAAAATAAGACTTACAGTCATCCTGAAAGCTCACAAACCCATACCGCAGACCGAGTAATCCCATCACAATCCCGGTCACACCGCACGCTCCGATCCAGGATCCCGCACTTCCTTTCAGCCAGTAGGAAACCAGAAGCAGAAGCAAAAACAGCGCAACACTGATCCATCCCAGCACTACGGATGTGATACTGTTTGCGGAATATTTTTTATCTATAAATGAATAAACTCTTTTTTTGGCCATTTTATCCTCTTTTCCCGCCAGCTCTCGTTCCTGTCTGTGCAGCGGCTGTCCGCTCCCGCATCCGCTTTGCCTCTATACGCAGATACAATCTGTCCAGCCCCCAGAAAAGCAGGTACCCCAGCAGTCCTCCGATCGTATTTAAGATCATATCATCCACATCAAAACAACCTACATGGAAAACCAGCTGAGAAACCTCTACCAACACGCTGATCTCAAAGCTCAGCAGCGTTGTCCGCCAGACCTTTCTTGCGCTGCGCGCCATCAAAGGCACAAGCGCGCCTAAAGGCATAAATCCTATTACATTACCAAGAAGGTTCGTGAGTACCGCCTGCATTCCCAACACATTTCTGTAACGGACATAGCGGATGATTTCCCGGAACGGTATGATATTATAATCATATTCTCCCGCCCCGCCATGACCGAAATTTTCTGAAAGGAACAGAAAATAGACCAGTCCAACCATATACAGAACAAACAGGCAGGTACCCAGAATCCTGACAGATTTCCGAAAAGAACCGTTCATCAAAGTCCCAACCCGGTACCGGCCTTCCACAATCTCACCGCATTCAGAATCATAAGCACACCGCTCGCTACTCCCATCACGAGCACGATTATTCCAAGAACCAGATTCCAGACACCGGCTTTCGCCACCGCTTTTACCATTCTTTCATTCATGCCATATCCACCTTTCATTCACGATTTACATACCATCCTAAGCCTTCCAGTCAGCCATCATCGTATCGTCAGACTGCTATGATAACCTACTTTACCCCGTATGTTTCATAATATGCATCGATTGCCGCTTTCATGGCTTCATCGATCACGACTTTTCCTTTATACTCGCGGTTGTACAGATGTTCCACAACCTCCGCCATCGTAACGATCGCTGTCGTCTTCAATCCATAAGTCTCTTCAATCTCCTGCAGGGCGCTCTTCGTTCCCTGTCCGCGTTCCATGCGATCCACGGATACCACAAGTCCGAGAACATCCGTAGCCCCCTGCGCACGTATGATCGGCAATGTCTCCTGAATCGAAGTCCCGGCTGTCGTCACATCCTCAATGATCACCACCCGGTCTCCGTCACTGATCGGACTGCCGAGCAAAATACCCTTATCTCCATGGTCTTTGACTTCTTTGCGATTCGAGCAGTAGCGAATATCTCTGCCATATTTCTCACTGATCGCCATCGTCGCAGCCACCGTGAGCGGAATCCCCTTGTACGCAGGTCCGAAAAGGATGTCAAAATCCAGTCCGAATTTTTCTTCGATCGCCTGTGCATAATAGTTGCCAAGCCTGCGCAGCTGCGCACCTGTCCGGTAAAAACCGGTGTTCACAAAAAACGGTGTTTTGCGTCCGCTTTTCGTCACAAAATCTCCGAATCGCAATACTTCGCAATCCACCATAAACTCAATAAATTCCTGCTTGTAAGCTTCCATTGTCTCAAAATCTCCTTTATTTACTGGGTTTGCGGCGTTTCGGGTTTTCAAATTTTTGCCCTACTACACCATTTTTACACCATTTTTGTCTCAGGCAAGTTTCTGTTCCATCTTTTTCATCTCAGAAAACAGCGTATCATCCGTCACATGGCAATATAAATTCATCGTCATTTGCGTGGAACTGTGTCCTAATATCTTTGACAATGTTTTCGGGTGCATCCCGTTCTCAATTGCTCTGGTGGCGAAACTGTGACGAAACGTATGCGGTGAAAAACGCTCAAATTCCGGATGATCCATCTGAATATGCTCAATGATTGATTTCAAACTTTCCTGTATTATGAACTGCTGAGTCGGCCTGTTGTTTTTTGTCACAAATACCAGGTCTGAATATTCAGGTTCATCCACTTCTTTTTTACTGGCAATTTTCTGTTTTTGCACTTTTTGAGCCTCGAGCGCATTCAAAGCTTTCTGAGTCAGAGGAATCGTGCGTAAACCGCTTCTGGTCTTTGTATCATGCATTTCAAACGTATATTTCCCGTCTTTGCTGAAATAGCACAAATTATGCCGGACGTAAAGACATTCTTTGAGAAATCAATATCCTTCCACATCAAGCCACATAATTCCCCAATCCGCATCCCTGTTTCCAGAGCAAGTACAAACAAATTATAATAAAATGCTCCGTCTGCCTGTTTCAGAAACATTTCCGTCTCAGGGATGGTCAGCACACGCCGCTCTTTCGTCTCGTCCTTAGAAACAACCGTATTCACCTGCTGTGCGACATTCTTTTACAGCAAATCAGAATTTACAGCCTTATCAAGCATGTCAACCAATACTCTTTTGGAATCTTTTCGCGCTTTATCAGTAGACAATTTGTTGATAGCCGCCTGAATGATTATCAGATTCAGAGAAGTCAGCTTCCGCCATCCCAAATCAGGCTTTATGCGATTATAATATGTTGTATATGTCCTCTTTGTGGAATCGCGGCAGTTACACTTGCAAGTATTCATCCAGATATCAAACCACTCATCCAATGTGGTATTTGTCTCTATCACATTGAGTTCTTTTTCGTCCCTGTACTGTTCTTCCCGAAGCCTGCTTCTGAGTTCATTCAGCTTTGGCGCGTATATCGTCTGTCTTTTACCAAAACGATTTACAAATCTTGCCTGATCTAAACCATCTTTGCGCTGGGAAAGTCCTTTTCCAAGTTCCTTGCCATTCAGTGATTTACCCATTAATGCCTCCTTCCTGTGCGTTCAGGAAAGAACCATCAAATACGTTTCCTATACTACCACAAACAATGCCTATATTCAAACACAACTTTTTCTTTATTATAAAATCTGATCTAATAGCCATTTATCGAGCCTCTCCTTG
>JAJBVF010000316.1 GCA_020859965.1 Clostridiales bacterium | reverse complement strand
ATAAAAACAGAATACACGAGGAGAAAAAAGTTATGAAAAAAACATTTGTAACAAAGGATCAGCTGGAGAAGATCGTACAGGAATTTCCAACGCCTTTTCATCTTTATGATGAGGCCGGCATCCGTGAAAATGTCAAAGAGCTTTATGACGCCTTTTCCTGGAATAAAGGCTATAAGGAATTTTTTGCAGTTAAAGCGACACCGAATCCCTATCTGATCAATATCCTGCATGAATATGGCTGCGGTACAGACTGCTCCTCTATGACAGAACTGATGCTTTCGGAAGCGATTGGTATCAAAGGGCAGGATATTATGTTTTCTTCCAATGATACCCCTCTGGAGGAGTTTAAAAAAGCAGCGGATCTCGGCGGAATCATCAATCTGGACGATATCACTCATATTGAAAAAGTAGAAGAAGCGGTCGGCTCTCTTCCGAAGACGATGTCCTGCCGCTACAATCCGGGCGGACTCTTTAAGATCAGCAATGACATTATGGACAACCCGGGCGATGCGAAGTACGGTATGACGACCGAGCAGATTGAAGAAGCTTTCTGCATCATGAAGAGCAAGGGTGTAGAGGAATTTGGCATTCACGCTTTTCTTGCAAGCAATACCGTGACGAATGACTATTATCCGCTTCTGGCAAAGGTGCTTTTCGAAGAGGCAGTGAAGCTGCATCAGTCTACCGGAGCGAATATTAAGTTTATTAATCTTTCCGGCGGTATTGGCATTCCTTATCGTCCGGATCAGGAGAAGAATGACATTTACAAAATTGCTCAGGGAGTAAAGAAGGTATATGAGGAAGTGCTCGTTCCGGCGGGGATGGGTGATGTAGCGCTGTATACAGAGCTGGGCCGTTATATGCTTGGACCGTACGGGATACTGGTGACACGGGCGATCAATGAAAAACATACCCATAAGGAATACATCGGTGTGGATGCCTGCGCGGCAAATCTGATGCGTCCGGCTATGTATGGCGCTTACCATCATATCACAGTCATGGGGAAGGAAAATGAGCCCTGTGATCATGTATATGATGTGACCGGTTCTCTGTGTGAGAATAATGACAAATTCGCGATCGACCGCAAGCTTCCGAAAATCGACATGGGAGATCTGCTCGTGATCCACGATACCGGAGCGCATGGTTTTTCTATGGGTTACAATTATAATGGACGTCTGCGCTCAGCGGAAGTGCTGCTCCAGAAAGACGGCACGCCGAAGCTGATCCGGCGCGCTGAGACGCCCCGCGATTATTTTGGCACCTTCGACTTTAGCAATATTCTGAAGGATATGGTGTGGTAAAATGTCAAAAATCAAAGAGATAGATCATTTTCCCAAACGATTGCTGATGTGCGTGCTTGGCGTGATCATCTGTGCGATCAGCGTTGGATTTTTCAAAAGAGCGTCCTTTGGCGTAGATCCGTTTCAGGCACTGATGTCTGGCCTGAATGCGGTCATTCCGCTTCCCTTTGGCACATTATATGTAATTGCCAATGTAATCCTTTTGCTGTTTGCTCTCATTGCAGACCGGCATTTTATTGGGATTGCCACGGTGATCAACCTGTTCCTGGTCGGCTATATCGTTGATTTTTCACATCGCGTTTTGCTGTGGGCGCTGCCTGAGCTTGGCATGCCGGGCAGAATCATCTGCCTGCTGATCGCGATTGTCATCATGTGTCTGGCATCCTCTTTTTATTTTACAGCGGATCTTGGAGTCTCTACCTATGACGCTGTTGCCCTGATTATCACAGGTACCTGGCACAAAGGACAGTTTCGCTGGGTTCGTATAGTGACCGATCTTATCTGTGTTGCTGTTGGTGTGGCGCTTTATCTGATGGCCGGAGGTACCCTTTCCGGTATTGGAGAGGTGGCTGGTGTGGGCACGATTATTACGGCATTTTTCATGGGACCGCTGATTGATTTCTTCAACCGTAAAGTGGCGCAGCCGTTTTTAAGATAATTCTGTTCGCGGGAATAAAATTTCAACTTGCATTTATGAAATGAGTATGGTAATATATTCAAAGTGCGGCAGGAAAACCTGCCGTACATGATAAGCCGCTGTGGCGGAATTGGCAGACGCACTTGACTCAAAATCAAGCGGGTAACACCGTGCCGGTTCGAGTCCGGCCAGCGGCAGTGAAAAAGCCCTGTTTACAGCAAATGACTGTGGATATGGGCTTTTTCTTTGTGTAAATTACAATCGGATAATCATTCAATCCCAAGGAGAACAGCTCATGTCACAGAGAACAGACATTCATAAGGTTTTGATCATTGGTTCGGGACCGATCATTATCGGCCAGGCCTGCGAATTTGACTATTCCGGCACACAGGCGTGCAAGGCATTAAAAAAACTGGGTTATGAGATTGTGCTGGTAAATTCTAATCCGGCGACGATCATGACGGATCCGGAAATTGCGGATGTTACCTACATTGAGCCGCTGAATGTGGAACGGCTGGAGCAGATTATTGCGAAGGAGCGCCCGGACGCGCTGCTGCCAAACCTGGGCGGACAGTCCGGCCTGAATCTCTGTTCTGAGCTGGCGACGGCAGGCATTCTGGATAAATATGGGGTGCAGGTGATTGGCGTACAGGTGGACGCGATTGAGCGCGGTGAGGACCGCATTGAGTTTAAGAATACAATGAACGCGCTTGGCATTGAGATGGCGAAGAGCCAGGTTTCCTACAGCGTGGAAGAGGCACTTGCCATTGCGGATGAGCTTGGCTATCCGGTGGTCTTACGTCCCGCTTATACGATGGGCGGCGCCGGAGGCGGCCTGGTTTACAACCGGGAAGAACTGAAAACGGTATGCGCGCGTGGCCTGCAGGCAAGCCTTGTCGGGCAGGTACTTGTGGAAGAGTCTGTACTTGGCTGGGAAGAGCTGGAGCTTGAAGTGATCCGTGATAAGGACAACAATATGATCACGGTCTGCTTTATCGAAAATATTGATCCGATGGGCGTCCATACGGGAGATTCCTTCTGTGCAGCACCGATGCTGACAATTTCTGAAGAAGTACAGAAACGTCTGCAGGAGCAGGCCTACAAGATCGTAGAGTCTGTGCAGGTCATCGGAGGTACGAATGTACAGTTTGCGCATGATCCGAAGACGGATCGGATCGTCGTGATCGAGATCAATCCTCGTACTTCGCGTTCCTCTGCTTTGGCATCCAAAGCGACCGGTTTTCCAATCGCTCTGATTTCCGCTATGCTGGCATCCGGTCTGTCCCTGTCCGAGATTCCGTGCGGAAAATATGGTACACTGGATAAATATGTGCCGGATGGCGATTATGTGGTGATCAAATTCGCACGCTGGGCGTTTGAGAAGTTTAAAGGTGTGGAAGACAAGCTGGGTACACAGATGCGTGCGGTCGGCGAGGTCATGAGCATTGGAAAGACCTACAAAGAAGCATTCCAGAAAGCAATCCGTTCTCTGGAGACCGGACGTTATGGTCTGGGTCACGCAAAGGATTTTGATACAAAGACGAAAGAGGAGCTTCTCTCCATGCTGATCACGCCTTCAAGCGAGCGGCATTTCATCATGTATGAGGCACTGCGCAAGGGCGCGACAGTAGAAGAAGTTCATGAGATCACGAAAGTAAAGACCTGGTTTATCGAACAGATGAAAGAGCTGGTGGAAGAGGAAGAGATGCTTTGCCAGAGCAAAGGACAGCTTCCGTCTGACGAGGCTCTGACGACCGCCAAAAAGGATGGTTTTTCTGATAAATATATGAGTCAGATTCTGGAAGTATCTGAGGATGATATCCGCTCCCGCCGCATTGCACTTGGGGTAGAGGAAGCCTGGGAAGGCGTACATGTAAGCGGCACAGAAAACAGTGCTTATTACTATTCGACCTACAATGCGCCGGATAAGAATCCCATTTCAGAGGATAAGCCGAAGATCATGATCCTCGGCGGCGGTCCGAACCGTATCGGTCAGGGGATTGAGTTTGATTATTGCTGTGTGCATGCTTCCCTGGCGTTAAAGAAACTTGGTTTTGAGACGATTATCGTCAATTGCAATCCGGAGACTGTTTCGACCGATTATGATACTTCAGATAAGCTGTATTTTGAACCTCTGACACTGGAGGATGTGTTAAGTATTTATAATAAAGAAAAACCGGTCGGCGTTATCGCACAGTTTGGCGGACAGACGCCGCTGAATCTGGCGGCTGATCTGGAGCGGAATGGGGTAAAGATCCTGGGGACCGCGCCAGCTGTCATAGATCTGGCGGAAGACCGCGACCAGTTCCGTGCGATGATGGAGAAGCTGGAGATACCGATGCCGGAATCCGGAATGGCGGTCAATATAGAAGAGGCGAAAGCAATCGCAAAGGAGATTGGCTACCCGGTTATGGTGCGTCCGTCCTATGTGCTTGGCGGAAGAGGAATGGAAGTCGTATACGATGATGAGAGTATGGAGAACTATATGGCGGCGGCGGTTGGCGTCACTCCGGATCGTCCGATCCTGATCGACCGTTTCCTGAATCATGCGCTGGAGTGTGAGGCAGATGCGATCAGCGACGGTACGCATGCATTTGTGCCGGCGGTGATGGAGCATATAGAGCTGGCCGGCATTCATTCAGGAGATTCCGCCTGCATCATTCCTTCTGTTCATATTTCAGAGGAAAATGTTCGCACGATCAAGGAGTATACAAAGAAGATCGCGGAGGAAATGCATGTCAAAGGTCTTATGAACATGCAGTATGCGATCGAAAATGGCAGAGTATTTGTTCTGGAAGCAAATCCGCGCGCGTCCCGGACGGTGCCGCTGGTTTCCAAGGTGTGCAACATCCGTATGGTACCTCTGGCTACGGATATTATCACTTCTGAGCTTACCGGACGTCCATCTCCGGTTCCCGCTATGAAGGAACAGAACATTCCTTACTACGGAGTTAAGGAAGCGGTATTCCCGTTCAACATGTTCCCGGAGGTCGATCCCGTCCTCGGACCGGAAATGCGTTCCACGGGAGAGGTGCTGGGACTTTCCGAGTCTTATGGTGAAGCCTTCTACAAAGCGCAGGAAGCGACACAGACCAGGCTTCCGCTGGAAGGCACCGTGCTGATCTCTGTCAACAGCAAGGATAAACCGGAAGCAGTAGAGATTGCCCGCAGCTTTGCGGAAGATGGATTCCGCATTCTGGCGACCGGAACGACCTATGATCTGCTGACCGCGAATGGAATCGAAGCGGAAAAAGTAAAGAAGCTGTATGAGGGCAGACCGAATATCCTGGATCTGATTACCAATGGGGATATTGATCTGATCGTAAATACGCCGGTTGGAAAAGAAAGCGTTCATGATGACAGCTACCTGAGAAAGGCAGCGATTAAGGCGAAGATTCCCTATATGACGACGATGGCCGCTGCCCGGGTGACTGCGAAGGGAATCAAGTATGTGAAAGAGCATGGAGAGGATAAGACAAAAGCGGATGTGAAATCCCTGCAGGCACTGCATGGAGAGATCACGGATAGGATTTAGAACTGTTTCTGCTTACAGAAAACTGCCGCCAGATGAGAATTAATCTCTATGGCGGCAGTTTTTAACATAGTGCGCCTGGCGGCGCACGTTTCTAACCGGTGCAAGTCCGGAATCCGCCCGG
>JAJBVF010000080.1 GCA_020859965.1 Clostridiales bacterium | reverse complement strand
CATTGACCGGGAATTGAGATCGAAGTTGTGATCAGAGAAGCAGGATGCTTTCGGACAGTTTCCGCAGGCGGATGTTGTGAGAGATAGCCGGACGAGATCAGCAGTTCACAAAATCAGAAGAAGGAGTGAAAAAAATGAAGGAAGCAATTCAGCCAAAGTATTATCAGGCAGAAGTTACCTGCAACTGTGGAAACACATTCGTGACAGGTTCTACAAAGCCAAGTATCCATGTGGAAATCTGTTCCAAGTGCCATCCGTTCTATTCCGGACAGCAGAAAGCTACGGCTGCCCGCGGACGTATTGAGCGGTTCAACAAGAAGTATGGCCTTCAGTAAATAAACATAAAACGCGCGGAATCCTGCTGTGCAGGATTCTGTTTTACTTTAAAGGGAAATTTTCCGTAATACAAAAGCGTTCTTTGGATATGGACCGGGTCATGTAAGGATTGATAAAGAAGGGATAACGTATGAAACCATCTGGTATAGGGGGACAGGCAGTCATTGAAGGCGTTATGATGCGCAATGGCGGCCGTTATGCTGTGGCAGTGAGGACGCAGGACGGGAAGATTGTTGTAGATACACAGAATTGCAGCAGTCAGCGTCTCCAGAAAAATAAGTTCGTAAGGCTGCCGATTGTACGCGGCGTGGTGAATTTTTTTGATTCTATGATTCTTGGCATGAAGACGCTGATGTTTTCTGCGTCGTTCTTTGCGGAGGAGACAGAGGAAGAGAAAGCAGAGCGCGAGGGAAAAGCGCGCAAAAAGGCGAGTGAGAAAGCCGAAAAGCTGCGGGCGCAGGGGAAAGCGGAAGCAGCGGATAAGGTTTTGGAAAAGTGTGAGAAAAAGCTGGAGAAGGAAGCGGCGAGTGGAGATGCTTCCGGTGACGACGACTGGCTGATGACGCTGACGGTTATTTTTTCGCTTGCTTTTTCGGTTGTACTGTTTATGATGCTTCCGTATTTTATCTCCCGCCTGCTGCGCGGCTGGATTCAATCAGAGATGGCGCTTCTTATGATCGAGAGTCTTGTGAAGCTGCTGATTTTCTTCGGATATCTTGTACTTATTTCCCGAATGAAGGATATCCAGCGTACCTTTATGTACCACGGAGCGGAGCATAAATGTATCAACTGTATTGAGAACGGACTGGAGCTGAATGTGGAGAACGTGCGCGGATGTTCCCGTGAGCATAAGCGCTGCGGCACGAGTTTTCTCTTTATAGTCATGTTTATCAGTATTATTTTTATCATGCTGTTCAGCATCCCGTTGTTTACGGTGCTGAATGTGAATTCTTCTGTCTGGCGAATCGTATTGCGGCTGGCGCTGCTTCCGCTGATCGCGGGTGTCTCTTATGAGTTTATTCAGCTTGCGGGCAGGACGGACAATAAGGTGATCAATCTCCTGAGCCGGCCGGGCATGATGATGCAGCATATGACGACAAAAGAGCCGGACGATTCAATGATCGAGGTCGGAATAGCGTCTGTAGAGGCGGTTTTTGACTGGAGAAAGTTTGAGAATGAACAGTTTGGGACACATTATGAATTGAAAACAGATGATGTGGAAGCGGACACGGACAGGGATTCGGTACAGAACCTGGCCGGAGGGAGCGCGCATGAACCGGCTTGAATATGAAGAATGCGAGGCGGTTTCATTTCGACGGGCCTGCAGAGAGGCTGAGCATTATCTTGAGTTTTGTAAAATATCGGACGCCAGGGTGGACGCCTGGTATCTTCTGGAATATGTGACAGGGATCACCCGGGCCGGATTTCTGGCAGACGGAGACAGGGTGATGAACAGGGAACAACGGGATGCGTATACCGCGCTGGTGAACCGGCGCGGCAGCCACATCCCGCTTCAATATCTGACCGGAGAACAGGAGTTTATGGGATTGCCTTTTCAGGTCAATGAGCAGGTTCTGATCCCCCGGCAGGATACGGAGACGCTGGTGGAGCTGGCGCTTGCAGTAATGGATGGGAGTATGCAGAATCGGTCAGGTGAAGGCGCAGATCAATACCGGGTGCTTGATCTGTGCACCGGTTCGGGCTGCATTGCGGTCAGCATTGCCAGATTATGGGAACGGCGGCGGACAGAGAAACATCTGGAGAAACGCCTGGAGGTATACGCTTCTGATATTTCAGAGGAAGCGCTTGCGACAGCGCGGGAAAATGCCCGAAAGCTGCAAGCGGAAGTCTGTTTTTTGCGGAGCGATCTGCTTTCGGCATTTCGGCCAGAAGATTGTTCACGAGATCCTGTGCGAATCCGTTTCGATATGATCGTTTCGAATCCTCCCTATATCCGCACGGATGTGATTGAAGAATTGTCAGATGAAGTGCGCCTGCATGAGCCGCGCACGGCTCTGGATGGGGGAAAAGACGGGCTGGATTTTTACCGGAGGATCATTCGGGATAGCGGAGAGTGTCTTCGTCCGGGCGGATGGCTGCTGCTTGAGATTGGCTATGATCAGGGGCAGGACGTCTCCGGGCTGATGATTCAGAATGGTTTTCTGGATGTCGCTGTAACAAAGGATCTGTCCGGGAATGACCGGGTGGTATCCGGAAGATGGGAAAGAGGAGTTTATGTTTGATAAATTAGAAGATTTGCTGATAAGGTTTGATGAGATTCTGAATATGCTCAACGAGCCTTCTGTTATAGCGGATCAGGCGAGGTTTCAGAAGCTGATGAAGGAGCAGGCGGGGCTGCTGCCGCTTGTGGAGACTTATCGCGAATACAAAAAGAACCGGGAGACGGTGGAAGAGTCTCTGGCTATGCTGGAGGAAGAATCGGATGAGGAGATGCGGGAGCTTTTGAAAGAAGAGCTGGCGGATGCGCGGGACAAGGTCTCAGATCTGGAGCAGAAACTGAAGATCCTGCTTCTCCCGAAAGATCCGAACGATGAGAAGAATGTAATTATTGAAATCCGCGCCGGTGCGGGCGGGGATGAGGCGGCATTGTTTGCCGCGGAGATTTACCGCATGTATGTCCACTATGCGGAGAGCCGCCGTTGGAAGGTGGAGACTATGGATGTGGAAGAAATCGGGATTGGCGGTATGAAGTATGTCAGCTTTATGGTGACCGGACAGGGTGCGTATTCGATGCTGAAATATGAGTCCGGCGTACACCGCGTGCAGCGGGTGCCGGAGACAGAGTCCGGCGGGCGTATTCATACTTCTACGATCACAGTAGCAATCATGCCGGAGGCGGAAGAGGTGGATGTTCAGCTTGACCTGAATGACTGCAAATTCGACGTGTTTCGCGCGTCAGGAAACGGCGGCCAGTGTGTCAACACGACAGATTCCGCTGTCCGGCTGACGCACATTCCGACCGGCATTGTGATCTCCTGCCAGGATGAGAAGTCGCAGCTGAAAAATAAGGACAAGGCTTTGAAAGTACTGCGCGCCAAACTGTACGATCTGGAGATGCAGAAAGCGCATGACGCGGAAGCGGAGGCGCGGCGCAGCCAGGTGGGGAGCGGAGACCGTTCTGAGAAGATCCGTACTTACAATTTCCCGCAGGGGCGGGTGACCGATCATCGGATCAATCTCACCCTCTACAAGCTTGATAAGATCATGGATGGAGACATCCAGGAAATTATAGACAACTGTATTGCGGCCGACCAGGCGGCAAAGCTGGCAAAGGTAAATGAACAATAAGTATATGTTAACGACAAAACCGTAGGCATCATCTGCTGTAGGGGCTTTTGACCCCGACATCATAAGACGGCGGGATCAGAACCGGAAAACAGCAAGCTGCCTGTTGTTGGAAAAGGTCCGCTGGATATTTTCCATAATGCATCCATTTTCGATGCGGTAATAATTGTAACCGTATTTTTCCTCAAATTTTACACGTCCGTCGGACAGATTTGTCCCGTAAAAAGACATGCCGTCCGCTGTATAGTAAGGCTTATCGGCACAGTATCCGGCAAAGCAGTGGTGTGTGTGTCCGCACATGATTCCGATGATATTGCTGTCCTGTATCAGGCGGAAGAGAGTGTCGGCCTCCGGCAGCGGGGGGATGCTCTCATGCGCACCAAGAAGATGATGGTGTGTCATGAGGATAGAGGGCGCGGTTCCGATTTCCTGAAGCTGTTTTTTCAGCCAGGTAAGCTGAGACGGCGGAAGGCATCCATTGCTGCAGCCAAAAGCGGAGCTGTCCAGCGAAAGAATGTATAGACCGGGCAGTTTTTGAACTGCATTATAGGGGAGCTCTGACAGCTCTGAAAAATCTGCGGAAATCGCAGAATCCGGTGTTTCCACAGGATTTGGCACTCCTGCAAGCCCCCGGATTTCCTCAGAATTCGGGGTTTCCTCAGAATCCGAAGCTTCTGCAGGAACCGGAGCTTCTACAGAAGCCATATCGTCTGCAGTACAAAGCCATCCCGCGCGGAAGGCGTCTTTGCGGTCGTGGTTTCCGAGGGTGACCAGCATGGGAATGCCGCCGAGGCGCGCCTCCAGATGAGTGCGGAGCTGCCGGTAATCCTCTGCATCGCCATCGTCGCAGAGATCACCGCTGATCAGAAGCAGATCGATATCCGGGTGCGCGGCAAAGGCTGCGTCCAGCGCGCGGTCCAGCGTGATCAGAGGGCTGGTCATTGCAGACAGCATACGTTCATAGTTATCAGAAGCGAAGGCGGTATAATTCCTTCGATAATGAAGATCGGAAATATGGAGAATATGCATAATAGAGTTTCGCCTTTCTGTCCCGGGAAAGTGTGAGACGGAGAGTTATTTTGTTTTCAGTTTATCAGACAGGACAGTCTGGGCTTCCCGGAAGATTGCGGGAAGCGTTCGGAAACTGTTCGGTAATTGTTAAAACATCAGAATCCATTCATGAACTCACAATGGACTCGAACGGCACAGGTTTGCCAGCAGCAGATAAAGGGTACGGTAATGAAAAAAATAACATCAGAAAAACAGGTCAACGCGTGTATTGAAAAATATAAGCTTCAGCAATTTATGAAGACGAATCTGCGTGAAATTGCGGAAATACATATTTTTCGCCGGGATGAATATCTGATCCGTGCGGATGAAGCTTCCGGTTATCTGTATTTTCTTGTCAATGGCAAAGTGATCTGTTTTTCCTGTACCACAAATGAAAAAGAAGAGTGCCTTGGTTATTATCAGGGTGTGACGATGATCGGGGAGGCTGCTTCCCTCTGGAACAAACCGCCGGTCTCGAATGTGAAAGCACTCTCTGAGTGTACCTGTGTCGCTGTCAGCCTGAGAAGGCACCGGGATACTCTGCTGAATGATCTCCGGTTTATGCAGAATGTCTGTTATATTCTGGCAGGCCGGCTGAACAATGAGGGACGGATCTGTGATCTGCTGGAACCGCTGGATATGCGGCTGGCAAAATTCATCCTTCAGTATGCCGCGAATGATATTTTTGCGTTTCAGCTCAATGACTGCGCAGTCATACTGAATACGAGCTACCGCCATCTTTTGCGCGTGCTGAAAAAGTTTTCCGCGGAGGGGCTCATTCGCAAAGCCCGCAACGGATATCTGGTCACAGACCGCGCAAGTCTGAAAAAAATAGCGGGAAACCTGCCCGCAACGGAGCGCTTTGCTTCCCGCCTTTCGGAGAACCCGGCCGCAGCGGAACGGTCAGCTTC
>JAJBVF010000521.1 GCA_020859965.1 Clostridiales bacterium | reverse complement strand
CATATAGTGAATGTAGTTGGAGCCGAAGAAGCCTGCTCCCCCGCATACAAGATAGGTTCTCATAAAATTCCAACGTCAGTTTTATTCTGTTTTTATTTTGTTTTCGCGTCACACGAAAACCGGTATTTTGTCACTTTACCAAGGCAAGAACATTCCTGTAATTATGAAAAATATCCTCATTCAGATACTGCTGTAACTTCCGATTCCATTTCATCCGAAGCCTCATAATCCGAACTCATCGTACCAGCGGCATCCGTAAGCTCTGCCACCGTATCCGGACGCAGGCTGTCCCAGACCGCACTTACATCAAACAGGTCAGAAAGGAGATCCGCATTGTAATACATTCGATAGCCATCGATATTTCTTCTGCCCATGCGCATTGATGTGCCATTGAACTGCACCCAGTACTGAGTTGAATCCACACAGCAATAGATATTATAGCCCTGTTCTTTCAGATAAACATAATACTCATTATCTTCCGAGTACTCTTCCCAGTTGCTGATATCCGCGCCAAAAGCAAAGATAATAATGTCGGTGGCGCCGACAATCGTCTCTACATTGGTTTTCCAGCGCTCGGTATCTGTGATCGTCCCTTCCAGCCCCTTGGCCAGCGGATCGATGTGCCCCCATGTATGACTGGCGAACTCCCAGCCGTCCGCTTTCATCGCTTCCGCGACCGCAGTGGCGGAGGCTACTTCATTCTGCCAGGCTTCTTCATCGAAATCCGGATTTTCCTCCAGAAATTCTTTCTGCCAGCTTGTCAGACGATCTTCCTCCTGCGTCAGGTAGACTTCATCCGTCCGATATCCAAGAATACCCTCATAACCGGTCAGCGCAATCGTTCCCTTGTGCCCATGATAAGAGAAATCCGGATGTGCGTCTACAAAAGTATCAATCCAGGGAACCAGATCATAATCTCCAACGGAGATCGTCCCATCCTCTTCTACATAAGTATTTTTCACATCTCCATTCTCATCAAGTATCAGCTTCTGAGCAAATCCGTCGCCATCCATGTAGTGATAGTAGCACACATCATCCTGTGAGAGCACGAATGGCTTTTTCCCTTCCGGAAGGAGAATTTCTTTGGCAGTCACCGTACCATCATCATTGATCTCACACATATCATGCATACTGACCATCACATAGCCTTCCGCATACATCGTTTCCATGATCGCTGAAAACTCATCCATAGTCACCATATACTGGTTGTATCCTTCTGCAAGCGCGTCTCCATCAAACGCTTTCGTTGCATCCCAGATAATCGTATGGAAAAAGATGTGCGTCACCTCATCCGGAGACCAGGAAACACAGTTTGCTTTCGTCTTTTCATAGCTGCTCGCCGCCTGCTGCAGTGTCTCACTCGATTCATAGTACTCTGAAGCCTGCACACACGCAATCGCTCCATCATAATCGTACATGGCAGCCAGATTTTCTGCCTCCAGAAGCACGGTATCTATCTCCTGCTCTTCCGCTGTCGACAACCCTTCGTCCGTACCGTTTTCATTCTCACCCGACGTATCCGCGGCAGTCTCTTCCTGCACTGCGTCTGATTCAGCTTCCACGCCGCCGGACTCATCTTCTGCAGCGTCCGTAGACATCCCGCCAGATTCCGCGTCTATAATACCCGTCTCTTCCTGTCCACTTTCTTCTTGGCTCTGTTTCTGTGCAGACATTATTTTCACAACTTCCGGCACAGCTACCTCTTTTATCAGAAGTACCGCCATGATCACAATAGCAAGTATAAAAACCGAGATCACACACTTCATCACCAGCTCGTGCTTTCGTCTTTTCGCACGTCGGTCATGCGGATTAAAATCCTGGTCGCCCATTCCTTCCTCCTCTATTGTTAATAACCCAGTCCTGCCAGGGTAGACTGATCCTGGTAAGACACTGTATTCGTCTGATCCGTCTCCTGTCCGGACACATCTTCTTCGCCAGCTTCAGCTGCACCATCACCGGCAGATGTATCATCTGAATCCGTCGTTCCATCACTGTCTGACGCATCTTCCAGTTCCGACGTCCCATCACTGTCTGACGCATCTTCTCCGGCAACATCGGATACCTGCTCTGTCTCTGATTCCAGGCTGGTCTCCGTTTCCTCCTCTGTCTCCATCTCCCGGGCAATCTCCTCCATGCGTTGTGAACCGGTTTCTTTCGTACCATTCCCCAACACTACTTCATATATAATCGCAGTGATTAACAGAACTATCAGTACGCACAAAATTCCCCACAACATATGCATCTTCATATCCGTCTCTTGTTCCCTGCGCCTTCGACCGGAGGTCTCCATAAGATGCTCCCGGGGAGCAATCCCGATTGTCTGTGCACGTCTGCTGCGCCTGTTTTCCGCTGTGACCGGTTCGGGTTCCTCCGCCTTAAGGCTTCCGGTGTAAATCCGTGAACGCGCAGCGACTTCTTTTGTTCTTCCATTCTTTTGTCTCCGATCTGCTATGCTTCCATACCCTGCCAAATTCCATCAGATAAGTAGTATATCATGTCATCATCGCGGTTTCAACGGCTCGATTTTGTATTTTTCCTTATTTTTTTCTTTATTCCCGTGAAGTAACGAGCCAGGTAGCCGGAGTCAAAGTATTTATTAGCTGGCATCATTCTATCACAGCAAAAAGATTCCTACAAGCCAAAAGATGGTATACCCGGTTTTTCATGGACTGTTTCCATTCCAGGATTCTCTTATCCTGCAACTTTTTTATCTTTACGAATCGAGTTTCCAATGGTATACTTTCACAGAGTTACCATTTATCATTTCATATATTAAGAAAGCTGAGGCCGCAAATGTCAGAACCTGTTACACTTTACAAGCTAATTGTTCTTTATATGCTGAGCAAAGTAGATTTTCCACTGACCAACGCGCAGATTTCAGATTTTATTCTTGAGCGGGGATATACCACATATTTCACGCTTCAGTCTGTACTCGCCGAGCTGGAAGAGAGCCAGATGATCCATATGGAAACCATCCGCAACTGTTCCTATTACTCACTTACGGATTCCGGATCTGATGCGCTGAAGTATTTTCACAGCCGTGTTTCGCCCTCTATTCGCCAGGAAATTGACCAATACATGACAGAAAACAAAATACAGATGCACGATGACGTTTCTGTTCTGGCGGATTATTACAAAAACACCGGCGGCGACTATTCTGTGCGCTGTCTGGTGAAGGAAAAGTATTCCAATCCCATCGATCTGACTATCAC
Source organism: Clostridiales bacterium (assembly GCA_020859965.1). Taxonomy (GTDB): domain Bacteria; phylum Bacillota; class Clostridia; order Lachnospirales; family Lachnospiraceae; genus Choladousia. Next base: position 2,400 of record JAJBVF010000521.1, on the reverse strand, counting down.
TGTACCGAATGAGGAACAGGCCAAAAACGCCTGCCGCAACTGGCGGGATCACTGTCAGGCAATTTATGAATTCATTATCAGGGAATTATTATAAAAAATCATGAGACTACTATTAGCTGAAGATGAACGGGATCTGAATCATATCATCACAACAAAACTAATCTCCGACGGATACTGTGTAGACAGCTGTTACAACGGAGAAGAAGCAATCGACTGCCTTGCCTGCGCAGAATATGACGCTGTCATTCTGGACATTATGATGCCAAAAACGGACGGCTTTGCTGTGTTGCGCTCACTTCGAGACGCTGGCAAAGCCACGCCTGTCCTGTTTCTGACTGCGCGTGATTCCATAGCAGACCGGGTAAAAGGGCTTGACTGCGGAGCAAATGACTACCTGGTCAAGCCCTTTTCTTTTGAGGAACTCTCAGCAAGGATCCGGGCGATGATCCGGACGGCGCATGGCAATACACAAAATGAACTGATTGTCCAGGATCTGATTCTGAATCTGAACACCGGACGCGTCACACGCGGCGGGCAGGAGATCAAACTCTCAGCGAAGGAATATGCCCTGCTTGAATATCTGATGCATAATGCCGGCAGGATCCTTTCCCGCGAAAAAATTGAAGACCATATCTGGAACTATGACTATGAAGGCGGCACGAATGTCGTAGACGTGTACATTAGCTATCTGCGCCGGAAAATCGACGAAGGGCACGAACCGAAGCTTATCCATACCGTTCGTGGCCGCGGATATGTCATCCAATAATACCGGAATCGAAAGCCGGGAAAGAAATAAGCGCACTCAGATTCCCGGCTTTATGAACTGCAGCGCGGGAGGATTTATGAAACAGCTTTCCATACGCACCAAAATCACACTCTGGTTTTCTGCAATTCTGATCGTGGTAGTCGCAATCACCTATTTTGTTGTTCTATCCGTCAGCCGGCAGATTATCCAGAAAACCATCCGTGACAACCTGATCCAGACCGTAGAAAGCAATGTCGATGAGATTGAATACTATGCTTCCAACACCTTCGATGTTTCTGGCAGGGAAGTAGATTATTATCTTCGCTACGGAGACGGGTATATTGAAATAGACGATGACTTTCTGAACGAAGTCAATGACATCTACACCTCCCTCTGTCAGTCTGGCGGTACTCTTGTTTATGGAGAAAATCCTATCATTCTGGAATCTTCAAATATATCATTTCTGGATTCTGAAATACAGACCATCTCTGTAAACAACACTCTATATTATATTTTTGACCGGCAGCTTGAGACCGAAGGTCTGGAAGATCTGTGGCTGCGTGGTATTGTCTCCGAAACGCAGGGTGAAGTAGAATTATCCGCAATCTCGCGCGCCTCACTGATCCTGCTGCCAAGCCTGGTACTTCTCGCCATCATCGGAGGATATCTTATTGCAAGGCGAACACTTGCACCGATCCGGCAGATTTCGGATACAGCTGCACAAATCCGACAGGGCGGAGATTTAAAAAAAAGAATTCAGCTGAACGAAGGAAATGAGGAGCTTCATCCGGTCGCCGAACAATTCAATGAAATGTTTACCCGGCTGGATGATTCTTTTACGGCGCAGCAGCAGTTCGTCTCTGACGCTTCCCACGAACTTCGGACGCCGGTATCCGTCATCGCTGCCCAGTGTGAGCTGACTCTGGATCATGACCGCACCCCGGATGAATACATAGAAGCGCTTACGGTAATTTCGCGACAGGGTCGAAAAATGAGTCGTCTGATCCGTGACATGCTCGATTTCACCCGTCTGGAATTGCAGCCGGAACGATATGCAAAGGAAACATTTGATTTGTCCGCTCTTGTCGAAGGGGTCTGCCAGGATATGGCTATTATTCAGGAAAAAAAGATTACTCTGACATGGGAAACAGAAAGCGGCCTTCTTTTCTTTGGAAACCGCGAGCTCATGAACCGTCTTCTGACAAACCTGATCAGTAATGCCTACCGCTACGGAACCCCATGCGGACATACAAAAGTCACTCTGCAGACTGCAGACTGCAAAAGCGATCATTCACACCCTGGAAGCCTTCTGAAAAACAAGAACGCTGCGCTGCGACAAAGCCACACAGACAGATGTGAAAAAACCTGCATTTTTCTTTCTGTAGAAGATGACGGAATCGGCATTTCCGAAAAAGATCTTCCAAATATTTTTCACCGCTTTTACCAGGCAGACAGTTCACGTTCCGGCAGCGGCAGTGGACTCGGACTGGCCATGGTACAGGAAATCGCAGTATTTCATGGAGGAACAATTTCGGTCAAAAGCCAGACCGGTCACGGCAGCACCTTTCTTTTAAAGCTGCCCGGCTCATTACTTTGCCGGAATAACAAATAATCGGAAAAACAAAATTCACAAAACCGGAAAGGAGTATATATAC
>JAJBVF010000458.1 GCA_020859965.1 Clostridiales bacterium | reverse complement strand
CATCTCATCCTCATTGGTAATATAATACATCAGAGCATTGGAAATCTCACAGAGATGATGGGTCTGCTCAAAAAGCCCCGGCGCTACAAACGCAGCTTTAAAAGACTGCTCGCCGTCCACCGCATCATAAGTCGCCTTCACCATATCCCACTGCTCCTGAGAAAACTTAAGAGACGGTGCATGTACATACTCTTTCCAGTCCTCAATATCCTTCACCACGATCTTATCCGGCGTGTGTACCGGAAATGCTCCCGGCACTCCCTTCGGAAACGTATTTGTAACGCCCCATGCGTTCACTACATTCTCCTGTCCCGGTTCAAGCAGCGGACTGGAAAACATAAAGGGATGCATCAGAAGCTGTACTGCCTCGTACTGATTCACAATACGGTCTGGGTTGCCTCCGCGAATCACCTCAAGCATATTCTGTTTCGGTGTCAACATGTTTGTATACCTCCTTTTCTCATACGGTCAGTGCCTTTCAAAAATCCGGTCAAACCGCCGGGCTAAAAAGCGCCGCGCATGATTCCGTTATCGTCAAAACAACTTCCGCACCATCAATTTCGACAAAAATATTGTACCATTTGCACAGTCTCTTCGACAGTGTCAATTCTTAGGAAATTCCAGATAGTTTTCCTACAAATTGTAGGAAGGCTCCAATCTGCTTCAAAACCGCATACTGACCTGTTCCGAATACACCAAAGCTTATAAATCGGGAAGGAGGCGGCTTGTCACCTCCTTCCCGCGCGCGGGCTGCGGAAGATCTCCCGCGCAGCTCTGCGCACAAATGTAAAAAGCCCTGTTCACTGCATACCTGACATATTCACATCAGGTCTACAGAGGACAGGACCTCTTAAAACATTCGTAACTATTCAGAATAGCAGGCCTCAGACAAAAGCATTTCTCCCTTCATCATACTCATAATCGACAGCCGCCAGCTTTTCCGTCAGGTTCTCTCTGGAAACACCCAGTCCCGCGCAGAGGTCGTCCAGTGACGCGTAATGATCGCGGAGCTGCGTATTCACATAGCTTAATAAAATCATCGGGTCATTGGGTAACTCCATCTTTGTTCTCCTCCATCCGAGCATTCTGAATTCTTTTCGCCTTATATTCACCAGCGTGTTTCCAGTACACTTTCCCCGTCCACAATCCTGGCATTGCCGCCGCGGCACACTCCACGGTTCAGCCGGCCGACAGGTCTTCCTCTCATTCACCCTCGGTCTGCGGCCTTCTTTACTCTCGCTCTCAGTCCACAACCTCCACGGGCTTCTTCACATCCGCCCTCAGCTGACCATCCTCTGTCCGGAACACGATCGTATCGTCCATCCCGACCTTACCGGAAAGAATCAGCCGCGCCGCCAGCGTCTCTACATTTTTCTGCAGGAACCGTTTGAGCGGACGGGCGCCGTAGACCGGATCGTAACCGCCTTCGATAATATAATCCTTCGCGTCCTGTGTCAGCTCCAGATGAATATCCTGTGCCGCAAGGCGGCGGTTCAGATCTTTCATCATCAGGTCAATAATATTGCCGATATTGTCCTTTGTCAACGGTTTAAACATAATGATCTCATCCAGCCGGTTCAGAAATTCCGGCCGGAAGCTCGCGCGCAGCTGCTCCATGACACGATCCTGACATTCCTGGCGGATACTGCCGTCCGGCTCAATCCCTTCCAGCAAAAACTGGGAGCCAATGTTCGATGTCATAATGAGGATCGTATTCTTAAAGTCCACCGTGCGCCCCTGCGAATCGGTAATCCGGCCGTCGTCCAGCACCTGCAGCAGTACATTGAAGACATCCGGATGTGCTTTCTCCACCTCGTCAAACAATACCACAGAATAAGGTTTGCGGCGCACCGCCTCAGTGAGCTGACCGCCTTCCTCATATCCGACATATCCCGGAGGCGCTCCGATCAGACGGGAGACAGAATGCTTCTCCATATATTCACTCATATCGATACGAACCATATTCTGCTCATCATCAAACAGATTCTGCGCCAGCGCTTTCGCCAGCTCTGTCTTGCCGACACCGGTCGGTCCGAGAAACAGGAAAGAACCGATCGGTTTCGACGGATCCTTGATTCCCGCTTTGGAGCGGAGAATTGCCTCCGTCACCTTTTCCACACCGTCATCCTGTCCGACGACCCGTTTGTGCAGTTCATCATCCAGAGCGAGGATCTTCTCGCGCTCTCCCTGCGTCAGCTTCGCCACCGGAATCCCCGTCCACCGGGAAATGATCCGTGAAATTTCTTCCTCCGTGACGCTCTCATGCACCAGCGTCATATCGCGGTTGTGAACCTTTTCTTCCTCAATCTCCAGCTGTTTCTGAAGCTTCGGCAGCTCGCCGTACTGAAGCTGTGCCGCCTTGTTCAGATCATACTCGCGCTGCGCCAGCTCAATCTCCTTATTCAGCGCCTCGATCTGCTCACGGAGTGTAGACAGATTTTCGACTGCCTTTTTCTCATTATCCCACTGCGCTTTCTGGGAATTAAACTCATCCCTCAGCTCAGCCAGCTCGCGCTGCAATGTCTCCAGGCGCTCCCGGCTTGGCTTATCGGTCTCCTTTTTCAGCGCGGCCTCCTCGATCTCCATCTGCATGATCCGCCGCTGCAGTTCATCCAGCTCCGTCGGAAGAGAATCCAGTTCCGTCTTGATCAGAGCGCAGGCCTCATCCACCAGATCGATCGCCTTGTCCGGCAGGAAGCGGTCAGAAATGTAACGATGCGAAAGTGTCGCCGCCGCCACGAGCGCGCTGTCGGTAATCTTTACACCGTGGAAGACCTCATAGCGATCTTTTAAACCTCTCAGAATTGAAATCGTATCCTCCACCGTCGGCTCATCGACCAGCACCGGCTGGAACCGGCGCTCCAGAGCCGCGTCCTTTTCGATGTATTTGCGGTACTCGTCTAATGTCGTCGCTCCAATGCAGTGCAACTCACCGCGCGCCAGCATCGGCTTCAGCATATTGCCGGCGTCCATCGCGCCGTCCGTCTTGCCCGCGCCAACGATCAGGTGCAGCTCATCGATGAAAAGGATGATCTCGCCCTCGCTCTTGCGCACTTCTTCCAGGACAGCCTTCAGCCGCTCCTCAAACTCGCCGCGGTATTTCGCGCCCGCCACAAGTGCGCCCATGTCCAGAGAAAAAATTTTCTTATCCTTCAGTCCTTCCGGCACATCGCCGCGCACGATCCGCTGCGCCAGGCCTTCGACCACCGCCGTCTTTCCGACGCCAGGCTCACCGATCAGCACCGGATTGTTCTTCGTCTTGCGTGACAGAATGCGGATAACATTGCGGATCTCCGAATCACGTCCGATCACCGGATCCAGCTTCTGGTTCCGCGCCTTTTCCACCAGGTCCTGTCCGTATTTATTTAATGTATCATAAGTCTCCTCCGGATTGTCCGAAGTCACCCGCTGATTGCCGCGCACCGTAGAAAGCGCCTGCAAAAAACGCTCCTTTGTAATGCCAAATTCCTGAAAGAACTGTTTCATAGACGGACTTGGATGATTCAGCAGAGAAAGAAACAGATGCTCAACCGACACATACTCATCGCCCATCTGCTTCGCCACATCCTCCGCGCTAACCAGTACCTTATTCAAATACTGGCCAATGTATGGATTCCCGCCGGATACCTTCACCCGGGCATTCAAGGCCTGCTCCAGCCGGTTCTCAAAATACTCTCTCTGGATCTCCATCTTCTCTATCAGCTTGCCGATCAGACTGTCCTCCTGATGAAGCAGGGTATACAGCAGATGCTCTTCTTCAATCTCCTGATTGCCAAACTCATAAGCGGTCTTTTCCAGATCATTGACCGCCTGAATTGATTTCTGCGTAAATTTACTGATATTCATAAGCTCCCTCCTCATTACACATCCCGTATCGATGATGCGGGTTGCAGCTCATGTCCTTGTTACAACCGAACTATAACACATTTTGTTAGCACTGTAAAGAGGTGAGTGCTAATTTCTCTCTTTTTTCATTTTTTTCTTGTTTTTCGTTAAACAGCCCTTCCATAATTGCCCAATAACTTTTGCTAAAAAGTAACCGCCACAGCAATTTTCTGCAATTTCTTCGCCCGGGCAGCGGTCAATCCGCCAGTATAAGAGCACCCTACAGGAGATTCTTCAAAAATCGCGGCATAAATACAGCAGGCAGATAAGTACGCTCCTGCTGCAGACTGATGCTTCCTGTCTGAAAACAATTCTATAGATGGATAGAGAGAAGAGCATATGTCAAATGCCAGTCCATCCTCTGAGACAATAGCGCCCAGCTCATCTGCTATTTTTTCCGCATAATAATACGCCTGCTTTCTCTCAGATGCCAGAGAGTCACAGTAAAGCCAGGTCTTTCGGACAACAATCTGAACGTCTGGATTTTCTTTTTCCACCAGCCTCGCAATCGCCTTTGCACCCTTTCGAAAAGCTGAATAATGGCTGCTGGTATCCGTATGCTCCTGAATCACCACGTAATCATATGCCTCAGCCGTTATTTTCTTCGCTTTTTTCCCCGCAATATAAAACAGGGATTTCCCTCCGATCGTTACAGACGTGACACTGACATCCTTTCCCTGTGCTTTTGCAATGGAAGCAAATTTCCCTGGTATGTTCTTTTTGTATGTTTTACTGTTCCCGATAAATAACACGCGAATCGTTTCATTTGCCGATACCTTCTGCGGCTGCGACAGAATACAACACATCACGGCCAGTGCCAATACCGGTATTTTTATCCATTTTATAATGTATGATCCTTGTAGCTTCATATGCTGCTTTTTATCCTTTCGCAATCTTAAGGGTGCTATGTCATAAGGATGGTATAATCCAGCAGGAGACGATTTGTCAACTCCTGCGTATAAAAAAGGAAGGGCAGCCTCACCGCAATAGTCAGAGAGCCTGCCCACTCCATTATATTTCTGCGAAGCTGCGAGCCAGATAGCCTGAGTCAAAAGGAATTCAGAGGCAAATCATTTTCTCCGCTGTCGCTTCAGCTGCGCTAAACCGGAAACAACCTACCAACACTAAAGATATTTACAGTGCCGTACCCTGTGCCATCATCGCATCCGCCACCTTCTCAAATCCGGCGATGTTTGCTCCGGTCACATAGTTGCCCTCTACGCCATAGCGTGCAGCCGCATCCGAGATCTTCTCATAAATCTCGTTCATCATTCTCTGAAGCATCTCATCTACTTCCTCGAAGCTCCAGCTTCTGCGCATGCTGTTCTGGCACATCTCGAGTGCGGAAGTACCTACGCCGCCTGCATTGGAAGCTTTGCCCGGCAGGAATTTCACGCCTTCCGCAAGAAGATAATCTGTCGCCTCACGGGTCGTCGGCATGTTTGCGCCCTCTGCCACTGCGATGCAGCCGTTTGCCTTCAATGTCTTCGCATCCGCCAGATTCAGCTCATTCTGAGTCGCGCACGGAAGAGCGATATCACACTTGATCGACCAGATTCCTTTACCTTCGGTGTAAACTGCTCCCGGAACCTCATCCGCATATTCTTTGATTCTGCCGCGGCGGACTTCCTTGATGTCCTTAACCACATCAAGATTGATACCATTCGCATCATATACATATCCGTTGGAATCGCTCATCGCCACAACCTTCGCGCCGAGCTGCTGTGCCTTCTCT
>JAJBVF010000002.1 GCA_020859965.1 Clostridiales bacterium | reverse complement strand
CCTCCAAAATAGTATCATCTTCCTGATAAAATGATTCACTTTTTAAGGTCAGACTATTCGCGGACGGACGAAATTAAAAAAAGTTTTAGACCTTGACAGCAGGCCTTTCACTGAAATCTCACAATCTCACAGCGCAGCCGTTTTATAATGCGTTTTTCAAGTCTGGAGATATAAGACTGAGAAATTCCAAGCAGATCTGCTACTTCTTTCTGGGTCTTTTCTTCCCCATCTTTTGTATCAATCCCGTAGCGCAGCTGCACGATCGTCTGTTCCCGCTTGGAAAGCTTGCTGATCGCGTCCTGGAGCACCTGATACTCAGCTTCTGTCTCCATATCACGGGAGATCACATCTTCGTCTGTTCCCAGGATATCCGAGAGAAGAAGTTCATTCCCGTCCCAGTCCATGTTCAGGGGTTCTTCAATGGACACTTCCATTTTTGTCTTGCTATTGCGCCGCAGGTACATCAGAATCTCGTTCTCAATGCAGCGGGATGCATAGGTAGCCAGCTTGATCTTTTTTTCCGGATTAAAGGTATTGATTCCTTTGATCAGTCCAATCGTCCCAATAGAGACCAGATCTTCCACTCCTACTCCCGTATTATCGAATTTTTTGGCTATGTATACAACCAGTCTCAGATTGTGCTCAATTAATTCTCTTTTTGCATTCGAATCGGTTTCCCCGCCAAGTTCAGACAGTAATCTGCTTTCTTCATCCTGCGCCAGCGGAGGCGGCAGAACCTCGCTTCCTCCAATGTAATGGCTGTCTCCGGGACGTGGAAAAAAAATGTCTCCAAATCCGGCCGCCATTTTAAATTGAAACCGCTGTGGTACTGCAATTTTTACTACCATAGAAAAAAGCTCCTTTTCGAATACATTATATTTTGTTAAGGTGCGTGTTCCGGATGCAGTATCATCTGAAAGTCTTCTCTGGCGCTCACTCTGCCCTCATACAGAGCGATCACAGGCCGCCTGAAGACTCTGCAGCCCCTCTGCATCGTCACGCTCATCTCATCGAAAGTAACTCCTCGCATCCATCCTTCCTGTGTGCCCAGGCTGTGGTAAGGAATCAGGCAAAAGCCCTGCCGTTCCTCCCACGCTTCATCGAGCAGGGATTCCAGCGCTTTTTCATTTGCAATACTGACTGGCCGGCCAGTTACAGGCTCTGCCAGTTGATTTCCGGTATCCAGAAATCCTTCTATTGTAAGGCTCTGACCACCGTGCCGGATTGTCACGGCCGCTTTGTTCTCCACTTTCCGGCTTTTTCGGCCGCACCGGCACACAATCAGGCGCACAAGCAGAAATGCCGGCACAAGCGCAGCCCTCAAGGACAAAGGAAACAGTATTACCAATGCTTCCAACGTTCCTCCAAAGCAAATCGTCATCGCCAGCAGGCAAAATGTCACCTTCAGATTGTTCCGCCATTCCATGGGCAGATCACGTTTCCAGAAGGCAGCCGCAGCCGCGGCAGGAAGTGAAAAAAGATACAGCCAGGGCTGTCTTAGCCAGACAAACACGGTCATGCAGACTGCACCCAGCAGAGCCCCGGACAAAATACGTCTCCAGCATGGTACAGCATTACACAATAAAGCCGTTAAAAGCAGCAGCAGGCATTCACTTATAAGCTGTTCAACGAAAAACTGATCGATGTAAAACTCATAATACAAAAGAATACCCCCTGCGGCTGTATCTGTTTCCAGTATACTCCACAGAGAGTATTCTTTTTGTCAAATTCGGGTATCAGTTTTCGTTTTTTTAGCGACATTTTTCGACATGAAATCCGGGCATCTGCAAACGGACTCCTGACGATTCATACACTTCCCGCATTTATTATTTCTGACATCATGGACGACTTTCCTGTTCAAAGGACAGATAAGACTCCTGATACCAGTCTGGCATCCATCTGTCCCGGCGCAGAAACTGCCTTCGCGGAAGCAAAGGTCACGGCGGAACCGGTAAGAGTTCCTGCCAGCCGGCTGATACCGCCCAGACGCCCCATCGACATCATGATGTAAGGACGATCCGCATATTGTTCCTTCATCGCCAGCGCAGCCGACAGGAGAGTCAGCACATCCCGTTCTGTGTGCGGCATCACGGCTGCTTTGGTCACATCCGCACCCAGTGTCTGCATTCTGCACAGAATCCGGATCAGTTCTTCCTGTCTGGGCGTCGCGTCAAAATCATGAAAAGAAGCAACGACTTTTATGCCGGAGGTCTGCAGTTCTTCGCACAAGTCCTGCAGCAGGACTTCCCCGCGATTTATCTCCAGATCTATAAGATCTGCGAACCCGCTTTTGGCTGCCCTACGGTTCAAATTTGCGTATTCTTCTATCGCAATGCTTTTCTCTCCACCTTCCTCTTTTGTGCGAAACGTAAACAAAAGAGGCACGTCCGGCAAACGTCTGCGCACTTCTTCAAGCTCACCGACCGCGTCCGCCTCATAATAGTCCGCACGGATCTCAAGCATATCATATGGAATTCCATTAAGTCCCAGGAGCTGGTCATCCAGTTCCAAAGCTGTCCGGGCGGTCACCGGCAGACAGATTCTGGTACTGTGATCACTCAGTTCCAGGCCGCGTACTGTAACTGTATTCTTTTCCAAGATATTTCCTCCTGTAATTATCTTAGCATTTTTGCTGCGCAAATACTGTTTTCTATGTTATACTGGATGCAAAACAGCTGTTCTGCATCTAAGCGAGCACACATCATGAAAGCTGCACGAACAGCGGATCCTATTTTCCAAGGAGGAACATTCCATGCAAATTACCGGTCATACACGCCTTGGCTGCCTACTTGGCTCGCCAGTGGCTCACAGCATCTCTCCCATGATGTATAATGAATCCTTTCGCCTTCTCGATCTGGACTTCGTCTACCTTTGTTTTGACACAAAAGATACCGATCTGAAGTCCATGGTCCGGATTTTACGCGACATGAATGTTTTCGGCTTCAATCTGACTATGCCGGACAAGGAACGTATCATGGAATATCTGGATGATATTTCCGAGGCAGCCCGCATGATCGGCGCAGTAAATACCGTAAAAAACGAAGATGGCCGTCTGGTGGGCTACAATACGGATGGGATCGGATATGTCAGCTCCATGCGCAGCGTCGGATATGATTTTACCTGCGGTGAGATGAGTCTGCTCGGCGCAGGCGGCGCCGCTTCTTCAATCGCAGTCCAGGCCGCTCTCAGCGGTGTCCCCACTCTGCATATTATGAATCGGAAATCCGGGCGTTCCTTTCCAAACGCCATGCGTCTCGCAGACCAGATCAATGCCGCTACCAGTTGTAAAGCGGATGTCATTGACCTGAATGATGTCAATGCAGTCCGCAAAGCCCTGGAGCAGAGCGCGCTCCTTACAAATGCGACTTCCGTGGGAATGGCTCCCCATACAGATGGAGTCCCTCTCCCCGACCTCTCCTGCCTCCATCCCGGACTCACTGTATCGGACATCATTTACAATCCGCGCAGAACCCGATTGCTTGAGGAAGCCGAGAAGCTGGGCTGCCCTGTTTCAAATGGCATGTACATGCTGTTGTATCAGGGGGAAGCAGCTTTTCACATCTGGACCGGACAGGATATGCCTACCGAAGCAATCCGTGCCAGATATTTTTCCGGCTCACAGGAATAAATGCAGGAAATCAGCCCCTCGCATAGAATCAGGGGCTGCAGCCGCAGCCCCCGATTCTAATTATTCTTAACTTCTTCTCAGAAAATCCGGAATCTGAATGTCCTTCTCCTGTACCTTACCTGTCGGTATCCGTGTCGAACCGGTCGTTCCGCTAACACCTGTACGAATCGGAGTCGTGGACGGCATCTTAGGAAGCGTCGACGGCGCCGGCGATGAATCTCTATGAGATACAGAAGCATAGCTCCGTCTCGGTCTCTCTGACTTCGCCCCGCTCTTGTCTTCCAGACCGGTAGCGATCACTGTGATGCTGCATTCATCCGCATAAGTATCATCATACATCGCACCAAAGATAATATTGGTATCATCACCAGTCATCTCCTGAACATAGCTTGCCGCATCGTTCGCATCGATCAGGGAGATATCTCCGGAGATATTGATAATCACATGGCTCGCGCCTTCGATCGTAGTCTCAAGCAACGGACTGGATACAGCCTGCTTTACAGCCTCGAGTGCCTTGTCGTCTCCCTTGGCCTGTCCAATACCAATGTGGGCAATTCCCTTATCCTTCATAACCGTCTGAACATCCGCAAAATCAAGATTGATCAGTGCCGGCAGATTGATCAGGTCGGTAATGCCCTGTACCGCCTGCTGCAGAACCTCGTCTGCCTTCTTCAACGCTTCCGGCATCGTCGTGCGGCGGTCTACGATCTCGAGAAGCTTGTCATTCGGAATAACAATCAGCGTATCCACGCTCTCCTTCAGCTTCTCAATCCCCATCAGCGCATTGTTCATACGGGTCTTTGCCTCGAAGCGGAACGGCTTCGTCACAACGCCCACTGTCAGAATCCCCATCTCTTTGGCAATCGCCGCCACGACCGGTGCGGCTCCTGTGCCCGTGCCGCCGCCCATGCCGCAGGTAACAAATACCATATCCGCACCCTGGATAGCCTGACGGATCTCTTCTGTGCTCTCTTCGGCAGCCTGCTGCCCGATCTCAGGTCTGGCTCCGGCGCCAAGTCCCTTCGTCACCTTCTCGCCGATCTGAATCGTCGACGGAGCCTTGCAAAGAAGCAAAGCCTGTTTATCTGTATTAATGCCGATAAATTCTACTCCGGCAATCGTATCCTCCACCATTCGGTTTACCGCATTATTTCCGGCGCCGCCTACTCCGATCACTATAATCTTCGCGGCAGATTCCATTTCATTTGACATTATCTCTAACACCGTGTTTCCTCCTTCTTGCGATCCGGCACAACCGGTATATGTATCTATCTGTTAGCATTCACGGCAAAGCTGCGAATAGTAACATCTATTTTACGCATCAGCGCGTGTCAATGGCGCTGCAATACTTTCTGCGCACAATACTATCTCTTATAATATAATTTCTCGCCGGATTAATCAAGTCTTTTTTCTTGATTTTCCGCTATTTCTTTCAGCTCCGGCTTCATCCCTAATTCATCAGATCTCCTGTCGCGGGGTCGATGATGTTCATGTAGGCATCCACTACGTACCCATCCTCATTTACGCTGCAGCCCGGCACCTCATTTCCAGAGGAATCCACCACAACGCCATCTTTGACATGAACATTATAGACCAGCTCACCGCTGGAATTGAAGACCATCAGATCCACATCGGACTCTTCGTCGCCGGAATCATCTTCCTCACCGGTGTCATCCGACACAGCATCGTCCGAGGCCGTTCCGTCTGAGCCATCATCATCTGCAGCAGCATCACCAGAATCCAAAGTATCCTCACCGCTGCTGTCAGAATCGGCAGATGTGTCATCACTTCCGGTATCTGTACCGTCGCTTCCTTCTGTACCCTCAGAATCTATCTCTGTCTCTTCAGCCACTTCTCCGGAAGGTGAAAACGTAATATCCTCATTTTTCCCGGTGACATTTTCCAGATGGAGCGTCCCTGCCGCGCCGCTTTCCATCGTATCCAGGATTGCCTTTAAATTGGCTACTTTTTCTTCAAGGTATTCATCCTGTCCAAGAAGCGCTTCGATACTGCCGATATAC